>CANGDZ010000004.1 GCA_947452785.1 Comamonadaceae bacterium
GCGAAACATGGCTTGTTCAGGGCTTTCGCCTCTGTCAATGCCGCCTTGCGGAAACTGCCAGCTGTGGGTGCGGATGCGTTTGCCCCAGAACACCTGATTTTTCTGGTTGAGCAAAATGATGCCGACGTTAGGCCTAAAGCCTTCACGGTCAAGCATAATCAAACCCCAAATTTTTATATTGCATTCATTATGCACGCCTTCATGCGTGCAGCAAGAGGATGCGCCCTGCAACGTCTGGATCTGCCCTCATGAAAGCCTCTCAATTTTTGATTTCTACCCTCAAGGAAGCCCCTGCGGATGCCGAAATCGCCAGTCATCAACTGATGACGCGCGCGGGCTTGATCAAGAAGCTCGGCGCTGGTATCTACAACTACATGCCCATGGGCTTGCGCGTGATCCGCAAGGTCGAGGCCATCGTGCGTGAAGAGATGAACCGGGCCGGTGCCATCGAGATGACCATGCCGGTCGTGCAGCCGGCCGAGCTGTGGCAAGAGACGGGCCGCTTTGACAAGATGGGCCCCGAGTTGCTGCGCATCAAAGACCGCCATGGCCGTGATTACGTGATTCAGCCGACCAGCGAAGAAGTGGTGACCGACGTCGTGCGCCAAGAGTTGCGTAGCTACAAACAGCTACCCAAAAATTTCTACCAAATTCAAACCAAATTTCGTGACGAGCGCCGTCCCCGTTTTGGTCTGATGCGCGGGCGTGAATTCACTATGAAAGACGCCTACAGCTTTGACCGCGACATCGTCAGCGCCAAAGCCAGCTACCAGGTGATGGCCGGGGCTTACCGCAAGATTTTTGACCGCTTTGGCCTGACCTACCGCGCCGTGGCCGCCGACAGCGGGGCCATCGGTGGCGATTTGAGTGAAGAATTCCAGGTGATTGCGGCCACCGGCGAAGACGCCATCGTGTACTGCCCCACCAGCAGCTACGCCGCCAACATGGAAAAGGCTGAAGCCTTGGTCCCGAGCCAGCCGCGCGGCGCGGCCGATCAGGCGCTGACGAAAACCGCCACGCCGAGCAAGAGCACCTGCGAAGACGTCGCCGCCTTGCTGAACGTGCCACTGTCCACCACCGTCAAGTCCTTGGTGCTGGCCACTGACACTTTGAACAATCAGGGTGAAATTGTGAAGTCCCAAGTCTGGCTCTTGCTGCTGCGCGGCGACCACGACATGAACGAAGTCAAAGTGGGCAAGCTGCCGGGCATGGAGGGCGGTTTCCGCTTTGCCACGTTGAGCGAGATTGACGAGCACTTTGGCTGCAAGCCCGGTTACCTGGGCCCACTGAACTTGAAAAAGCCGGTGCACCTGGTGGCCGACCGCGACGTGGCCGTGATGGCCAACTGGATTTGCGGCGCGAATGAAGTGGACTTTCACATTACAGGTGTGAACTGGGGCCGTGACCTGCCCGAGCCTAGCTTGGTGGCTGACATTCGCAACGTGGTGGCGGGCGACCAGTCGCCAGATGGTTTGGGCGAGTTGGCGATTGAGCGCGGCATTGAAGTCGGTCACGTGTTCTATCTGGGCACCAAATATTCCAAGGCCATGAACGCCACTTTTCTGGATGAAAACGGCAAGCCGCAATTTTTTGAAATGGGCTGCTATGGCATCGGCATCACCCGCTTGCCGGCAGCGGCCATTGAGCAAAACCATGACGAGCGCGGCATCATCTGGCCGGACGCGATTGCGCCGTTCACCGTGGTGATTTGCCCTATCGGCATGGACCGAAGCGAAGCCGTCAAGGCCGAGGCCGAGCGCATCTACGCCGCATTGCTGGCCGATGGCGTGGACGTTATTTTGGACGACCGCGGCGAGCGCCCCGGCGCCATGTTTGCCGACTGGGAATTGATTGGGGTGCCGCACCGCATCACGATTGGCGACAAGGGCCTCAAGGACGGCCAAGTTGAATACCAGCACCGTCGCGACAGTGCAGCCAGCAAAGTCAGCACCGCCGAGGTGCTGGCCCATGTGAAAGCCCGCCTGGCGGGTTGAAGGGCAAGGCCGTGCTGTCGGCGCAAGACACTCCCCTCGGGCGACGGAAGGTGCTGCAGCGCCTCGCGCTGCACGCCATGTCAGGTGCAGGCGCGAGTGGGGTGATGGTGTCCAACGCGTTGGCCGCAGGGCAAATTGAGGAACCCTTGTCGCAGGCCGTGCGCACCGCATTGACGGCGGCCGTGGCTGCGGCCGATCCCCCAGAGCCGGTTCTGGGCTCCGCGCCAGAGCGACAAGCCTATGAGCAGTGGCGTGCACAGTGCAATGCCCTGCTGACCAGGTGGCTGCCGCAGCCTGTGGATCGGCAGGAGTTCTTGCAAACGCTATGGTACGAAGCGCGCCGCGCGGGTCTGTCTTTGTCCTTGGTGCTGGGTTTGATCCAAACCGAAAGCGCGTTTCGCAAATACGCTATCTCTTCTGCGGGGGCCAGAGGCTATATGCAAGTCATGCCTTTTTGGACACGGACCATCGGCGATGGTGATGAAAGCAAGTTGTTCCACCTGCAAACCAATTTGCGTTTCGGCTGTGTGATCTTGCGTCATCTTTTAGACCGCGAACAAGGCGATATGTGGCTGGGCTTGGGCCGCTACAACGGCTCGCGCGGTCAGGCCCCGTATCCGCGTGCGGTGCTGTCCGCACAGCGCGTGTGGTTTCAGGCGGTCGACTGAGATGGGGTTCTTGTCGTGCTTCCATAAAAATCGGCACTGGGGCTGCCGAGAAATGGGAGCGGCGCTGCTGGCTGGCCTGTTGTGCGGCATCGCAGCCTGGACCCCTGTACAGGCGCAATCAACGCCTCCCACTTTGTCTCCCACTTTGCCCGCAACGCAGTCCGCGCCAGCGGCTTTCACGCTGGACATACAAGGCCCGACTGAGATCGCCGCTTGGCTCAAGCCCCATCTGAGCTTGGGGCAATTCAGTCAGTTGAGCGATTTGACCGACAGCGAGTTGGACAAGTTGCTGGAAGATGCACAGTTACAGGCCCGCGAGTTGTTGGCCACCCAGGGCTACTTCAATCCGCAGTTGGCCTGGTCCAAGCCAACGCCAACACCTTTGAGCGCACCCGCCACAGATCGCAAGCCCATTGCCCCAGCGTCCCCAGAAGCCCCAGAAGCCCCAATGGTCGCGGCCAGGCACATCGTGTTGACGTTGGAGCCTGGCCTGCAGTCCCATGTCGATCGCGTCAGCCTGGTGTTGACGGGTGACTTGGCGCAACGCGCAGACCGGCAAAAACTCGCCGAAGTAGTGAAGGCGCAATGGCTCTTGCCCGCAGGCGAAGCCTTCACGCAATCCGCCTGGAGTGCCGCCAAAACACAGGCAGTGAACCTCTTGGCCGAGCGTTGGTACCCTTTGGCGCAGGTGAGCCAAAGTGAAGCCTTGGTGGATGTCGAAACCCACAGCGTCACTTTGTCGCTGACGCTGGACTCGGGGCCTTCGGTGCTGTTGGGGCCGATCCAGGTTACCGGGGCAGAGCGTTATGGCGAGTTGCAGGTGCGGCGCTTGGCGCAGTTGCAAGAGGGGCAGCCCTACCGCCGGATCGACTTGTTGCAAGCGCAGCAGCGTTTGGTGGCCAGTGGCTTTTACGACTCGGTGTTCGTCAATTTGGACGCCGATGTGGCCAGCACGGTACGACCGGTGAAGATCGAGCTGCGCGAAGCTCCCAAGCAAAAATGGGTGATGGGCTTGGGTTACCGCTCCAGCGCCGGCACCCGCTTCACGGCGGAGCACACACACCACAGCTTGCCTGGGATCCATTGGCGCTCGGTGAGCAAATTGTCGGTCGACCCGAACCTGCAAAGCATGGGCTTGGATTTGCTCGGGCCGCCAAATGAGGACGCTTGGCGTTGGTCCACCGCGGCCAAGTTGGAGCATCAAAATTTTGTAGGCTATGCCGTCACCAGCCAACAGTGGCGCGCCGGTCGCCTGCAACGCGGTGATGTGATCGACCGCAATGTGTACATGCAATACGACATGTCGCATACACAAGGCACACAACAAGGCATTCGCGAGTCCGTCAGCGGCAATTTCGCCTGGACTTGGCGTCGCTTTGAAAACTTGCCATTTCCCTCAGAGGGTTTGGGCTTTGTCGCCGAAATCGGACCCGGCTTGACCTTGGGTGAGCAGCGCCAGCCCTTTGTGCGCGGTGTTGCTCGCGCGCTGGTTGTGCAGCCTTTGGGCACTGGCGGCAGTCGTTTGGCTTTGCGCAGCCAGTTGGCTGGTGTGTTCGCCCGCGAGATTTCGGGTGTACCCACCACGCAATTGTTCACTGCCGGTGGCGACAACAGCGTGCGCGGCTATGCGCTCAACAGTCTGGGGGTGTTGCAAAGCAACGGCGTTGTGGCGCCTGGGCGTTACCTGGCTTCGGGCACGGTGGAGTGGCAGCGCCCGATCACGGTGGGCCGCCAGCGCACCGAATGGGAGAGCGTGGTGTTTGTGGACGCTGCCGCCGTGGGCGACACGGCCCAAGCGCTGAAAGCCCATGTGGGCGCGGGTGCGGGCGCGCGATGGCGCAGCCCCTTGGGGCCCTTGCAAATTGATTTGGCGCAGGCCCTGGACACGCACAGCTGGCGTTTGCATTTGAGTGTGGGGTTTGTCTTTCGATGAACCAAAGGCCAGTCATCTTGCCCACGCACAGTCGTCTTCACCCCTTTTTGCGCGGGCTGTTGGGTGGCCTGGCGCTGCTGTTGCTGAGCTTGGCGGCTGTGTGGGTTTGGGCAGGATCTGAAGGGTCATTGGACACGGCATTGCGCGGCGTCTCGGCCTTGCTGCCAAAAGGACAAACACTGTCGGCTCAAGGGGTGCAAGGTCGGCTTCGCGGCGGCGGGGTGCACAGCGCCCGCATGGGGCAAGTGATTTACACCGCACCGGGCTTGCGTGTGCAAGCCGAGCAAGTGACGCTCAGCCTGGACGGCGCCCAACTTTGGCAAGGCCGCTGGCCCATGACACGGCTGCAGATTGGCCATGTACAGGTCCAAGATCAGCGACCCGCCACGCCGAGCTTGCCGCCAGTGCAATGGACCTTGCCCTTGGACGTTAAGTTGGACTGGCAATTGGACCGTTTGGACTGGCAAGGTACGCCTGCTTTTCAGCTCACTCAACTGCAGGGCAGCTACAGCTACCAAGCTCAGATGCACCAGCTCAAGCTGCACTCACTGGAATTTGCCCAAGGCCGCTACAGTGGCCAAGCCAGCTTGCAAGCTGTGCAACCCATGGCGCTGCAGGTGGAACTGAATGGCCAGGTCCAGACGCCGCAGACCGGGCGCATGGCTGCTGTGCCGGTGCAGGCGCAATTGCGCTTGCAGGGTGATGTGGGGCCTGCGGATACGGCGCTGCAATTGACCGCGAACTTGACGCCGCAATTTGCACCTCGCGCAGATACGCAAGCCCCTGCAGCGTCGGCGATGCAAGCGCAAGTGAGTGCGCAGATCCGTCCCTGGCAGACGCAGGTGGTGACGCATGCGCAGGGGCAATGGCGCGGCGTGGACTTGGCCCGCCTCTGGCCAGGCGCACCATCGACGCTGCTGGACGGCGCGTTGACGGCCAGCCTTTCGGCCACAGAAAGCGCTTCACCCCGTTGGCAAGGGCAATTGCACTTGAACAACCAGCGCCCAGGCCCATGGGATCGTCAGTTGCTGCCCATTCAGTCGCTTCAAGCCCAGGTGTCGCGATTCAACAGCCTTTGGCAAGTGGACGGATTGCAAGCCCGCATCGGAAGTGGTCAAGTGCAAGGCCAGGGCCGCGAAACGGCGCAGGGCTGGGTGGGGCAGTTGCAGTTGGACCAGGTGCTGCCCGCGCAGATCTTCACGGGTCTGCCAGGTCCGGCGTGGCGTGGTCAGATACAAGCGCAAGCTTTGCCCTATGGCGCGGTGCAGGTGCAAGCGAACATGGCGGCAGCGGCCTCCATGCGCAAGCCCCCAAGCCAGGCGCCGCTCTTGCAGTTCAAAGGGCAGTGGCAAACCGGTGAATGGGCGGTGCAGCAACTGGACCTGCGCCTGGCCGACGCCGTGCTGTCGGGCCAAGGCCGCATCCACACCACAGGCCCGGTGCTGCAAGGTCAGGTGCAGTTGGCCTTGCCTGGCATGAACCTGCAACTTTCGGGCGAGGCTGCACCCACCCGGGGTCAAGGGCAGATGCAGATGGCCGTGACCGATGCCGCCAGCGCCGCCGCTTGGCTTCAGCGCTGGCCGGTGGGGGCGAATTGGCTGCACGGCGCGCAGATGACTGGCCAGGCGGCACTCTCAGGCCAATGGCAAGGCGGCTGGCAACACAAAGACAGCCAGCTCAGCATCGATTGGAAAGCGCCTGCCTTGAAATTTCAAACCACACCCACAGCCTTGCCGGTGCAGCTGACGCTCGCCCAAGGTCAAGTGCGGGGCACGCTGGCTGACCTGCAAACGCATTGGCAGGGCCAAGTGCAGCAGGGCCCGTGGCTGGCCCAGGTCAATTCGCGCTTGTCGCTGGTTACGCCTTGGGGGGCACGCTCGCCGAGTTGGCAAGGGCAGCTGCAAGCTTTGGAACTGGAACTCAAGCACGCGCACCAAGAGGGCCGTTGGCAACTGCAATTGCCGCAAGCCGTGGACTGGCGCTATTCCCCTGCGTCGCAGGCGGGCACCCTCACTTGGCAAGGCGGTGCTGTGCAGTTGCGAGGCCCCACCCCCGGCGTGGCGCAGCTGCGGTGGTCCGCGGGGCAGTGGGCGCTGGCCCCACGCGGGGGGCTGCCTGTGCCCGATGCGCTGCAATTGCAAATCGACGATGTGCCTTTGCGCTGGGCGCAGGCTTTGGGCGCTTCCGAGCTGCTGGGCGATGTGATGCTGCAGGGCCGGGTCGATGTGAAGTCTTCCCAACCCTTGGCCCTGTCTGCGGTTCTGGAGCGCAGCCGAGGCGATTTGCTGCTGCCGCTGGAAGGGGCCAACCAGCCCCTGGTGCCGGCCGGCTTGCGTGAAGCCCGTGCGCGTTTGAACATCACCGGCGCCGAGGCCAAGGTGGACATGTCGTGGGACAGTGAGCAACTGGGCCAGCTGTCTGCGCAAGGCCAAACGCAGATCACGGACAAGGGTGAGTGGTTGGCCACTGCGCCGATTGCGGGCCAGGTCAAATCCAGCTTGCGCCGCGTAGGCCTGTGGTCCTTGCTCGCGCCGCCGGGCTGGCGCGTGCAAGGGACTTTGGATACGGCTTTCGAATTTTCGGGCACACGCAGCCAACCGCGCTGGCAGGGCATGCTCGCCGCTGATCAACTCACCGTGCGCTCTGCGGTGCAAGGCATCGAGTTCAGCCAAGGCCAGCTGCGGGCGCGGCTGCAAGACCAGCAAGTGCAGTTGACGCAATTGAGCTTCAAAGGCGAGGGCGCGCAAGGTGGGCAATTGCAAGCGCAAGGCACACTGAATTGGCTGCCGTCGAATCCGTCAACACCCATGCCCATGCCGAGCTTGCAGCAAGTGCGCATTGCATTGAAGCTGCAGGCGCAAGGCCTGCGCGTGAGCAACCGCGCCGACCGGCGCTTGGCCATTTCGGGTGCGGTCGATGCTCAGCTCGACCAAGGGCGACTGCGCCTCAAAGGCCGCGTGCAGGCCGATCAGGCGCTGTTCATCTTGCCCGAGAACACCACTCCGACCTTGGGCGACGATGTCGTGGTGCGACGCCGTGGCGCTGCGGCGAATGTGGCCGTGCCAGGGGTGGCCCAGCCCTCGGCGATGCCGTCTTGGGTGGGTGTGCCCGAGGTGCAGTTAGTGTTGGACTTGGGCCCCGATTTTCAGGTGCAAGGTCAAGGCCTGCAAACCCGTTTGGCGGGCGTGCTCAACTTGAGCAGCAGCGCAGCGACCCAAGGGACTGTGCGCTTGAGCGGCGATGTACGCACCGATGGTGGACGTTACAAAGCCTACGGTCAGGCCTTGAACATCGAGTCGGGCTTGCTGCGTTTCAATGGTGCTTTTAACAATCCCGATTTGGACATCGTGGCCATCCGCCCCAACTTGTCGCAGCGGGTGGGTGTGTCGGTCGGCGGCACCGCACTGCAGCCGCGTATTCAGCTTTTTTCAGACCCCGACTTGCCGGACGCCGAAAAACTCGCCTGGTTGGTCTTGGGCCGTTCGGGGGCCGATGGCGGCGCCGAGTCTGCCATGCTGCAGCAAGCGGCCGTCACCTTTCTCAGCCGGGATGGCAAAGGCGTCGCCACCCAGTTGGCAGGCGCTTTGGGTTTGGATGAAATTTCTTTGGGCCGTGGCAGTCGGGGGGACAGCACGGCCACCGGCACCGCCATCAGTCTGGGCAAGCGCTTGTCGCGTGATTTTTATCTGGTCTACGAAAGCAGCCTGAGCGGCACCTTTGGCAGTCTGTATATGTTCTACGACCTGTCACGCCGTTTCAAACTGCGGGCGCAGACCGGGGACCAAAACGCTGTGGACGTGATCTTTACGGTGCGCAAAGATTGAACGGGTTCAAGCCTGTCCGTTGACCACTTGCTGCAACTCACCCGATTCGTACATCTCCATCATGATGTCCGAGCCGCCAATGAACTCGCCTTTGACGTACAGCTGAGGAATGGTCGGCCAGTTACTGTATTCCTTGATGCCTTGACGGATTTCAGCGTCGTCCAGTACGTTGACTGTTTTCACTGTTTTGGTGTCCACGCCAAGGGCTTTCAGGATTTGGATGGCACGGCCAGAAAAGCCACACATAGGAAAGCTGGCGCTGCCCTTCATGAACAAGGTGATGTCGTTGTTCTTAACGAGGTCGTCAATGCGTTGTTGGGTGTCGCTCATGGTGGCTCCTGGGGTGACCCTGATCGGGCGTCAAAAAGAAGGGCTTAGGGTAAACCGATACCGTGATTATTTCACTTTGAAAGGGCGGTTTGACCCAGCAGGGTTATTTTGGCGGTTTTTTGCCACCGCTGCAGCGGGCATGCCCCACCAAATCGGCTTGCGACTGAACCTGGACGAACCCGGCCTGCGTGAGCAAGTCCCTGACGGCCTCGGCTTGGTCAAAGCCATGCTCTAGCAGCAGCCAGCCGCTGGGCGACAAGTGGGTGAGCGCATCGGCCACAATGCGGCGCAAATCGGCCAGGCCGTCGGCGCCACTGATCAGGGCTTGCAGGGGTTCGTGGCGCAGCGCGGCCAGGTGCGGGTCGGCGTCGGCAATGTAGGGCGGGTTGGAGACGATAAGGTCAAACTCACTGTCCACCTGGGAAAACCAGTCGCTGGCGATGAACTTGACAGGTAACTTGAGCTGCGCGGCATTGGTCCGCGCCACAGACAGCGCGTCTTCGCTCGCGTCCACCGCCCAGACCTGAGTGTCGGGGCGCGCGTGTTGCAAGGCCAGGGCGATGGCGCCGCTGCCGGTGCCCAAGTCCAGGATGCGCAATAGGCCTGGCCGTTGGGATAGGGCTGGCAAAACCGCCAAAGCCCAGTCCACCAAGGTTTCCGTGTCGGCTCGCGGGTCGAGCACGCGCGCGTCAATCGCCAGCATCAGACCAAAAAACTCTTTGCGCCCGGTGATGTAGGCCACGGGCTCGCCCGCCAAGCGGCGGTGCAGCGCCACTTGCCAACGGGCCTGTGGCGCAGGACTCAGCAGGTCGGTGTCGTGCGCCAGCAACCAGGCACGTTCGTGCAAGGGGCGCTCTAGGCTGTGCAGCAAGAGCATTTGCGCGTCCAGGCGCGCCATCCCAAGGGTTTGGGCCTGGGCCAGGCATTGCGCGAGCGTAGGGCTGGAATGGTCCGTCATGCAGCAGCGCCAATTTCCAGCTCTGCCAATTGCTGCGCGGCTTCATAGGCTTGCAAGGCGTGGACTACGTCTTGCAAATCGCCTTCCATGATGCTCAGCAGTTTGTACAGCGTCAGATTGATGCGGTGGTCGGTCAAGCGGCCTTGCGGAAAGTTGTAGGTGCGGATGCGGTCGGAGCGGTCGCCACTGCCAATCAGGCTTTTGCGCTCGGCCGCGTCTTTGGCGGCGCGCTCTGAGCGGTCTTTTTCTTGAATCCTTGCCGTCAGCACTTTCAAGGCCTGGGCTTTGTTGCTGTGCTGGCTGCGGCCGTCTTGGCATTCGGCCACGATGCCGGTGGGCAAGTGGGTGATGCGCACCGCTGAGTCGGTTTTGTTGATGTGCTGCCCCCCCGCACCGCTGGCGCGGTAGGTGTCAATGCGCAAGTCGGCCGGGTTGATCTTGATCGCCTCGGCCTCGTCGGGCTCGGCCAACACGGCCACGGTGCAAGCGCTGGTGTGGATGCGGCCTTGCGTTTCGGTGGCGGGTACGCGCTGCACTCGATGGCCGCCGGACTCGAACTTGAGTGCGCCATACACCTGGTCGCCTTCGATGCGGATCACGACCTCTTTGTAGCCGCCCAGTTCACTGGGCGACTCGGAGATGATTTCGGTTTTCCAGCCTTGGTTTTCCGCGTAGCGCGAGTACATGCGCAGCAGATCGCCAGCAAACAGGGCCGACTCGTCGCCGCCGGTGCCTGCGCGGATTTCGACAAAGGCGGGGCGCGCATCGTCAGGGTCTTTAGGCAACAGCATGCGCTGCAGTTCGGCCTCCAGCGTTTCCAATTCGGCGCTGGCGCTGGCCACTTCTTCTTCGGCCATTTCGCGCATTTCTTCGTCAGCCATCAGGGCTTGCGCGGCTTGCAAATCCTGGCTGCGTAATTGGTGTCGGGCGTAGCGCGTGGCCACGGCGCTGACCTCGGCATGCTCGCGCGAGAGCTTTAAGAACTGCGTCATGTCGCGCATGATGTCTTCTCGCGACAGCAAAAAGTCCAGTTCCTGCAGCCGCAAGGCGTAGCGCTCGAGTTGGGTTTTTAAAAATGACTTCATGTCTTCAGCGGTAGGGGGAGCGTTGTAGGGGCTTGCCTGCAAGCGATGGCTTGTTGGACCGGGCCGGGTGCATCGCCAGCAGACTGGCTGCTACTGTGGGCAGGGCAGGGCAAGGGTGCGTTGCAGCGAGAACAGTTTGCGAGGTCGCTAACGCTCGTTGCGCAAAAACAGCCGTTGCACGGCCTGCGCGGTCTGCTGTGCATGCTCGGTATCGGCAGCCCTCAATTCGGCCATGGCGCCGTGCAGCATTTTTTGCGTCAAGCCGCGCGACAGCGCTTCCAATACTTTTTCTGGGCTCTCGCCTTTGGCCAGTAATTTGTGGGCGCGTTGAAGTTCTGCCTCACGCCAGGCCTCGGCTTGGGCTTGCAACTCGCGGATCAAGGGCACGGTGCCGCGTTGCACCATCCAGTGCATAAAGCTTTGCACCCCCGCGTCAATGATGACCTCGGCCTGAGCCACTGCCGCTTGGCGGTGTGCCTGGCCGGTTTGCACCACGCTGGCCAAATCGTCGACGGTGTACAGGTAGACGTCTTCCAGTGATTTGACTTCGGGTTCAATGTCGCGCGGCACGGCCAAGTCGACCATGAACATGGGGCGGTGCTTGCGTTTCTTGAGGGCCCGCTCCACCGCGCCCAAGCCAATCAAAGGCAAGGTGCTGGCGGTGCAGCTGATGACGGCATCAAACTCGTGCAGACGATCGGGCAAATCGGCCAGGCGCATGACTTCGGCCCCATAGCGGGCCGCCAGTTTCTCGCCGCGCTCCAAGGAGCGGTTGGCAATCGTCATGCTTTTCGGTTGTCGCGCCGCGAAGTGGGTCGAGACCAGCTCGATCATTTCGCCCGCGCCGACAAACAACACCTTGATGGTCCGCAAATCTTCAAACAGCTGGCTGGCCAACCGCACCGACGCGGCGGCCATGCTGATGGAATGCGCGCCAATCTCTGTGGTTGAGCGCACGTCTTTGGCCACCGCAAAACTGCGTTGGAACAACTGATTCAAGGTGCTGCCCAGCGCGCCGGCTTGATCAGCGGCGCGCACGGCGTCTTTGAGCTGCCCCAAAATTTGCGCCTCGCCCAGCACCATCGAGTCCAAACCGCTGGCGACGCGAAAGGCGTGCCGCGCCACATGGTCTTCTTCCAGCAAGTAGGTGTGCTGGCGCAGCTCATGGGGCGAGACGCCGCCGGTGTGCGCCAGCCAGTTCAAAGTGTCGGTCATGGCCGACTGATCGGCGGCGCAATACACCTCGGTGCGGTTGCAGGTCGACAGGATGGCCGCTTCAGGCAGCTTTTGCGTGCGTTGCGATAAGTTTTGACGCAAACCTTGCAAAGTGGGCGGCAATTGGTCCAAGGCGAACGCAAACCGACCGCGCAAATCGAGCGGTGCGGTGGTGTGGTTTAAGCCTAAGGCCCAGACTGCCATATCCGGCCATTATAAAAGTACCCCACACCGAAACCGGGGTTTTCTTGAAATCCAGCCTGAAACGCCGGTTCCCGCTGGAATTGACGGCACAATCTCAGCGCATGAGCTTCTTGCAAATGGTGCTGCACCTGTTGTTTTTCTTTCTGCCCGCCTTGGCCTTGGCAGCGTGCAGCGTGCTGTGCAGCGCTTGGCGATTTCGCCCCGGCGCTTCCACACCATGGACACGCCGCTGGGCCTGGAATGCGGCTGCGGGTGCGTTGGTGTTGCTGGCGGGCTTGGTCGTTTTTGACAACGACGGCAAGATGGCCACTTACGCCGCCTTGGTCGTGGTCAGTGCTACGGTCGAGTGGGTGTTGCAAAAAGGCTGGCGGGCGCGCTTATGACTTTGGCGCTGAGAGCCGCCCTGTAATTGGCTTGCTTATCTGTACGCAATCACGTCGGGCTGAACAGGTCCACCCGGTCGGTGATGATGCCGTCGGTGCCCAGTGCCAGCAAATGCGCTGAGGCCCATTCGTCGTTCACGGTGTAGCTCAGGCAGCGCATGCCTGCGGCGTGTACCTGTTCCACGGTCTGCGTGTCCCACAGCGCGTAGTTGCACACCACAGCTTGGCAGCCCAGTTCTTGGGCTTGCGCCAACCAACCGTCACGCCAACTATCAAGAAGCAGGCCGCGCGGCAAATGCGGCGCGGTGGCTTTCGCGCCAGCCAAGGCCTCGGGTTGGAACGAAGTCAACAAGGGCGCGATCTCTGTGCCCGATTCGGCACCTGCCCACAAGGCCGCAGCCTCGCGGCCCACCACTTCGCCCGTGTGTCGTTCGGTGCCTGGCGTGGGTTTGATTTCGATGTTCAGCAGGTAGTGGTTGTGGCGGCAAAACCGGGCCAGATTGGCCAGCGTGAGCAACGGCTCGCCCGCATAGGCGCGTGAGTGCCAGCTGCCGGCGTCCAGTTGAGCCAAGTCGTGCCAAGGCTGATCCCCGCCCACGCCGTGGCCGTTGGTGGTGCGGTTCAAGGTGGCGTCGTGCATCAAGAACACCACGCCGTCGCTGCTGAGTTTGGCGTCGCATTCGAACATGCGGTAACCGTGCTGCGCGCCCAGTCGGAAAGCGACCAAGGTGTTCTCGGGTGCCAGTTTGCCTGCGCCGCGGTGCGCGACCCAGCGGGGGTAAGGCCAGTCGGGTAATGCGTGGGGTGGCGAGGCGTTGTTCATACGGTCTCTGATTCTGAATCTATGCGTTTGCCTGTTTCGGCGCTGAATGAGTGCACACGGTCGGCGCGCGGCGTGGCGTGGAAAGTCTCGCCCGGTTTCGGCGCGGACACTGACTCGTCAAGGCGCAAGGTGAGCAATTCATCGCCCAGGCGGGCGTGCACCAGGCGTTCCGCGCCCAGCAGTTCCACCGTGTCGGTGTGCAAGGCCCAGCCGCTGCCCGGCGTCAAGTCCAGATGCTCGGGCCGGATGCCCAAAACCCGACCCGCCACACAGCCCGGTGCGTGTTGCAGCAAGTTCATGGGCGGTGAACCGATGAAGCTGGCGACAAAGGTGCTGGCCGGGCGGTTGTACACCTCTTCGGGTGTGCCAAACTGCTCCATCGCGCCGCCGTTCATGACGATCATGCGCTGCGCCAGGGTCATGGCCTCGACTTGGTCGTGCGTGACAAACAGGCTGGTGATGCCCAGCTCGCGGTGCAGTTTTTGAATTTCGAGTCGGGTCTGGGCGCGCAGTTTGGCGTCCAGATTCGACAGCGGTTCGTCAAACAAAAATACCTGCGGCTGGCGCACGATAGCTCGGCCCATGGCCACGCGCTGGCGCTGGCCGCCCGACAGCTCACGCGGCTTGCGCTGCAGCAGGTGGGATAGCTCCAAGATGCCTGCAGCTTTGTCCACGCGGGCCTTGATTTCTTCAGCTGGGCGCTTGGCGATTTTCAAACCGTAGGCCATGTTGTCGAACACGCTCATGTGCGGGTACAGCGCGTAGTTCTGGAACACCATGGCAATGTCGCGCTCGGCCGGCTCCAAGTCGTTGACCACACGGGGGCCAATTGACACTTGGCCTGCGGAGATTTCTTCCAGGCCCGCTACCATGCGCAGCAGTGTGGATTTGCCGCATCCAGAAGGGCCGACGATGACGACGAACTCGCCGTCATGAATGTCGGCACTCAGGTCTTGAATGACGGTGTTGCCCTTGGCGCCAGTGCCATAGGTTTTTTGAAGGTGGGAAAGGGTGATGCTTGCCATGCGTTATTTCTCGGTATCGACCAGGCCCTTGACGAACCATTTCTGCATCAGGACCACCACCAGCGCGGGCGGCAACATGGCCAAGATGGCGGTCGCCATGACCAAATTCCATTCCACTTGGCCGTCTGCTCCCGCCGTCATGCTGCGGATGCCCATGACGATCGGGTACATGCGCTCTTCGGTGCTCATCAGCAAGGGCCAAAGGTACTGGTTCCAGCCGTAAATGAACTGGATTACAAACAAGGCCGCCATGCTGGTGCGCGACAGAGGCAGCAACACATCCCAAAAGAAGCGCATCGGCGAGGCGCCATCCATCTTGGCGGCTTCAGCCAGTTCATCGGGCACGGTCAAGAAAAACTGTCGGAACAAAAAAGTGGCTGTGGCCGAGGCAATCAACGGGATGGTCAAGCCAGCAAAGCTGTTGACCATGCCAAAGTCGGCGATCACTTGGTAGGTGGGCACAATGCGCACCTCGACCGGCAGCATCAGTGTGACAAAAATGCCCCAGAACACGACTTTGCGAAACGGGAAGTTGAAATAAACGAGCGCAAAAGCGCTGAGCAAAGAAATGGTGATCTTGCCAAAAGCAATGCTCAGGGCGGTGACCAAGCTGACCCACATCATGCGGGCCACAGGCACTTGGCTGGTCACGCCAGGGCCCTCACCCATCAAGATGGTGCGGTAGTTGGTCCAAGCATCTTGGCCAAACCAGAGGGGAATCGGTGATTGCGCCATCTCTTGCGCTGAATGGGTGGAACCCACCAAGGCCAGGTAGATGGGAAAGACGATGATCAGCACACCCAGGGCTAAAAGGGCATGCGAGAAAAAGTCAAGCCAGCGGTGTCGTTCAACCATGTCAGTAATTTACTTTGCGTTCAACATAGCGAAATTGCAGCACGGTCAGGCTGATCACGATCACCATCAGGATCACCGACTGGGCTGCCGAGCCACCCAGGTCCATGGCTTTGAAGCCATCAAAGTAGACCTTGTAAACCAGGATGGCGGTGTCCTTGCCTGGGCCGCCTTTGGTGGTGGCGTCCACAATGCCGAAGGTTTCAAAAAAGGCGTACACGGTGTTCACCACCAGCAAGAAAAAGGTGGTGGGCGTGAGCAAGGGCAATTGCACGGTCCAAAACCGCTGCCAGACGCTGGCACCGTCAATCGACGCAGCTTCGACCAATGATTTCGGAATGCTTTGAAATCCGGCCAGGAAAAACAAGAAGTTGTAGGAAATTTGCTTCCAGACGGAGGCGATGACGATCAAGGTCATGGCGTGCGAGCTGTTGAGCAAAATATCCCAATGGACGCCGCACTTCTCTAGCAGGTAGGCGACCAAGCCCACCGATGGTGAGAACAAAAAGAGCCACAGCACACCGGCCACCACGGGTGCGACGGCGTAGGGCAAGATCAACAGACTGCGGTAAATCCAGATGCCGCGCACAATGCGATCAGCAAAAAATGCCAGGAGCAAGGACAAGGAAATACCCAGACCCGCCACCAGCACGGAAAACAAGGCCGTGGTTTTGAACGAGGCCAGGTAGGTGTCATCGCGCCACAAAGCGGCAAAGTTTTCCAAGCCGTTCCATTGCACCGAAGTGCCAAAAGCATCGGACTGTTGCAAAGACTGCACCAAGGCCTGACCTGCGGGCCAAAAGAAAAACGCCAAAATAATGAAGCCTTGGGGCGCAATCAGCACCCAAGGCAACCAGCGTGAACGGAAAAGTACTTTTTTATCGCTGCTCAAAATCACTCAAGCCAGCAGACTTTCGCGTCTGCTGGCTTGCCTTCTGTGAAGCCCTGAAGAATCAGGACTTGTTGGCTTTTTCGAATTTTTCCAGCAACTCGTTGCCGCGCTTGACGATGCTGTCCAAGGCTTCTTTGGCAGATTTTTTACCCGCCCAGACCTGCTCCAACTCTTCGTCTTCAATGGTGCGAATCTGCACATAGTTGCCCAAACGGATGCCGCGCGACTTTTCAGTGGTCTTGCGGATCATCTGGTTGACCGACACGTCCGTACCTGGATTTTGCTTGTAAAAACCAGATTCCTCAGTCATCTTGAAAGACGCCATGGTCACAGGCAGGTAACCGGTGCGCTTGTGGTTAGCGGACTGGATCGCAGGGTCCGACAGGTAGTTGAAGAATGCGGCCACGCCTTTGTATTCTTCAGCTTTTTTACCGGCCATGGCCCATAAGCTGGCGCCACCGATCACGGTGTTTTGCGGCGCACCGGCCACATCGGGGTAGTAAGGCAAGGTGCCGACGGCGAACTTGAATTTGGCATTCTTGCTCACGCCTGCGTAAGCAGCAGAAGAGTTGATGCTGATCGCACATTCACCCGATTCAAAATTGGCACCGGCGTTGCCAGCACGACCCTTGTAAACAAACAAGCCTTGTTGGGCCATGTTGCCCAAGTTTTCAATGTGGCGCACATGCAAAGGCGAATTCAGCACCAAGCGGGCGTCCATGCCCTTCATGCCGTTGCCTTTGGTGGCCAGTTCGGTGTTGTGCCAGGTGGAGAAGCTCTCCAGCTGGGTCCAGCCTTGCCATGCGGTAGTGAACGGGCACTTGTGGCCGTTAGCCTTGAGCTTGGCCGCGGCCAAAGCGACTTCAGGCCAAGTTTGGGGCAATTTCTCGGTCGACACGCCGGCGGCCTTCAATGCATCCAAGTTCACCCACATCACCGTGGTGGAACTGTTAAAGGGGAAGGACATCATCTGGCCGTTGGGCGCGGTGTAGTAACCCGACACGGCTGGCACATAAGCCTTGGCGTCAAACTTGTAGCCGCCATCGCGCATGATTTTTTCAACTGGAATGACCACGCCTTTGGAGGCAGAAGCCATCATCGTCGCAGTGCCCACCTCAAAGACTTGCAGAATATGCGGTGCATTGCCGGTCCGGTAGGCCGCCACTGCAGCAGTCATGGACTCGTCATAGTTACCCTTGAAGACAGGAACCACTTTGTAGTCTTTTTGTGTGGCATTGAAATCTTTGGCGATGTCACCCACCCAGTCGCCCAAAGCGCCGGACATGGAGTGCCACCATTGGATTTCGGTTTGGGCCTGCGCCGACATGCTGCTGGCGGCAAGCGCCATGGCAGCCAGTGTGAATTTGAATTTCATTGCGTCGTCCTAAAGGGTGGAAGTTGGACACACCATAACGTGTTTGTGTGACATTTTGATTAAGGATCCGTGATGCAGGAATGACAATTCGGGGTTTCCATAAGGTTTGCTTGTTTGTGCAACCCTGGTGAAGAAGTGACTTCACGGGGAAGGGTTATGTTGCACTGCGATAAAATCGCCCCTCAGCCTATGGCGCACACCTGTGCCTGGTCCAGGCTGCGACTGGTTAGACAATGAACGCACCCACAACGCTCCAAAACCTGATGCAAGCCGACGAGTCGGCGCCGCGCCTGCGCGAGATTCCCTACAACTACACCAGTTTCTCGGACCGGGAAATTGTGATTCGTCTTTTGGGCTCCCGCGCCTGGGAGTTGCTGAACCAGCTGCGCCAGGAACGGCGTACCGGCCGTTCGGCCCGCATGCTGTACGAGGTGCTGGGTGATATTTGGGTGGTGCAGCGCAATCCCTACCTGCAAGACGATTTGCTGGACAACCTCGGCCGGCGCCAAATGCTGGTCGACGCCCTGAACCACCGTCTGGGCGAAGTGCAAAAGCGCCGTACCCCCGAAGCCGATGCGCCCCGTGATGCGCTGGTGGGCGAATTGCTGACCCTGGCGCAACAGGCCTTGAAAGCTTTTGACCAGGCCATTGCGGCCATGGCCAGCTTGCGTCGCCAGACACAAAAAGCCCTGGGCCGCCTGACGGCCAAAGACAACATCAAGTTTGACGCGCTGTCGCGCGTCAGCCATGTGACCGACGCCACCGACTGGCGTGTGGAATACCCGTTTGTGGTGCTCACGCCCGACAGCGAAGCCGAAATGGCGCAGCTGGTCAAAGGCTGTATTGAGCTGGAGCTGACCATCATTCCGCGTGGCGGTGGCACCGGTTACACCGGCGGCGCGATCCCGTTGACTTGGCAAAGCGTGGTGATCAACACCGAAAAGCTCGAAGGCATGAGCCAGGTGGAACTGCTGGACCTGCCGGGTGTGGACCGCCCCGTGCCCACGCTGTGGACTGAAGCCGGTGTGGTCACGCAGCGCGTGGCCGATGCGGCTGAGCGCGCAGGTTTTGTGTTTGCGGTTGACCCGACCTCGGCCGAGGCCAGCTGCATCGGAGGCAACGTCGCCATGAACGCCGGTGGCAAAAAAGCCGTGCTGTGGGGCACAGCGCTCGACAACTTGGCCAGCTGGCGCATGGTCACGCCCGACGCCGAATGGCTGGATGTGGTGCGCATGGACCACAACATGGGCAAGATCCACGACGCCGAAGTGGCCACCTTTGAGCTGCGCTACTTCAAAGCCGACGGCAAAACTCCGCTGCGCACCGAAACCTTGGTGATTCCCGGCAAAACGTTCCGCAAGGAAGGCCTGGGCAAGGACGTGACTGACAAGTTTTTGGCCGGTTTGCCGGGCGTGCAAAAAGAGGGCTGTGATGGCCTGATCACCAGCGCCCGCTGGGTGTTGCACCGCATGCCCGAACACACCCGCACCGTGTGCATGGAGTTCTTTGGCAACGCCAAAGACGCCGTGCCCAGCATTGTGGAGATCAAAGACTTCATGTTTGCCGAGCAAAAACGCTCGGGCGTACTTCTGGCCGGCTTGGAGCATTTGGACGAGCGCTACATGCGCGCCGTGGGTTACACCACCAAGTCCAAGCGCGGTCATTTTCCCAAGATGCTGTTGCTGGCCGACATTGCCGGCGACAACCCCGATGACGTGGCACGCGTGACGTCTGAGGTGGTGCGCTTGGCCAACTCACGCAGTGGCGAAGGCTTTGTCGCCATCAGCCCTGAAGCGCGCAAGAAATTCTGGGCCGACCGCAAACGCACGGCCGCCATCAGCCGCCACACCAACGCCTTCAAGGTCAACGAAGATGTGGTGATCCCGCTGCCGCGCATGGCCGAGTACACCGATGGCATCGAGTACATCAACATCGACTTGAGCTTGCGCAATAAGCTGGCCCTGTGCAACGAGCTGGAGCAGTTTTTGGCACGCGGCAACTTGCCCTTGGGCAAGCAAGAGGACGCCAACGACATTCCCGCCGCCGAGCTGCTCGAAGAGCGCGTGGGTCAAGCATTGGCGGTGGTGCGCGAGACGCGTGCCTTGTGGCAAGGTTGGCTGAACGACCTGGACGGTTTGTTTTTGCCTTTGCAAGACCACAGTCTGCGCGCCAGCTGGAAAACCCAGATTCGCGAGCCTTTGCGCGCTATTTTTTCGGGCGCAGCTTTCGAGCCGATCCTGTCCGAATGCACCGCCATTCACAAACGTGTGCTCAAAGGGCGCGTGTGGGTGGCCTTGCATATGCATGCCGGTGACGGCAATGTGCACACCAACATCCCGGTCAACAGCGACAACTACGACATGCTGCAAACCGCGCATGAAGCGGTCACCCGCATCATGGCGTTGGCGCGCAGCCTGGACGGCGTGATCTCTGGCGAGCATGGCATTGGCATCACCAAGCTCGAATTCATGAGCGATGCCGAGTTGCAACCGTTTGCCGATTACAAACAGCGCGTTGACCCGCAAGGGCGCTTTAACAAAGGCAAGTTGATGCGCCATGTCAAAGGCCCGCAAGGCGAAACCTTGCAAGCCGATTTGACCAACGCCTACACCCCCAGCTTTGGCCTGATGGGCCATGAATCGCTGATCATGCAGCAGTCGGACATTGGCGACATTGCGGCCAGCGTGAAAGACTGCTTGCGCTGCGGCAAGTGCAAACCCGTGTGCGCCACCCATGTGCCGCGCGCCAATTTGCTGTACAGCCCACGCAACAAAATTTTGGCCACTTCCCTGCTGGTGGAAGCCTTTTTGTACGAAGAGCAAACCCGCCGCGGCGTGTCGATCAAGCATTGGCAAGAGTTTGAGGACGTGGCCGACCATTGCACGGTGTGTCACAAATGCCTGTCGCCTTGCCCGGTGAAGATCGACTTTGGCGACGTGACCATGAACATGCGCAATTTGCTGCGCAAGATGGGCAAGAAGAGTTTCCGTCCGGGTAATGCCGCAGCCATGTTCATGCTCAACGCGACCAACCCCGAAACCATCAAGCTTGCGCGCGCCGCCATGGTGGGTGTGGGTATGCGGGCGCAGCGTTTTGTGGCCGGCCTGCTCAAGGGCGTGGCGCGCAAGCAGACCAGTGCACCGCCTGCTTCGGTGGGCGCAGCGCCCATCAAAGAGCAGGTGATTCATTTCATCAATAAAAAGATGCCGGGCAACCTGCCCAAGAAAACTGCACGCGCTTTGCTCGACATTGAAGACAACAATTACGTGCCGATCATTCGCAATCCGCAAGCCACCACCGCGGAGACCGAGGCGGTATTTTATTTCCCTGGTTGCGGCTCGGAGCGTTTGTTCAGCCAAGTGGGTTTGGCCACACAGGCCATGCTGTGGCATGCGGGTGTGCAAACCGTATTGCCACCGGGCTACCTGTGTTGCGGCTACCCGCAAAAAGGTTCGGGTCAATTTGACAAAGCCGATCAAATCATCACCGACAACCGGGTGCTGTTCCACCGCGTCGCCAACACGCTGAACTACCTGGACATCAAAACCGTGGTGGTCAGTTGCGGCACCTGCTATGACCAGTTGCAGGGCTACCAATTCGACAAGATCTTCCCTGGTTGTCGCATCATCGACATTCACGAGTTCTTGCTTGAAAAGGGCATCAAACTCGAATCGCAGGGTGCGTACCTGTTCCATGATCCATGCCACAGCCCAATGAAGTTGCAGGAACCCATGAAGACCGTCAAAGCCTTGCTGGGCGATCAGGTGATCCAGTCCGAGCGCTGCTGCGGCGAGTCGGGCACATTGGGCGTGACGCGTCCTGACATTGCCACGCAGGTGCGCTTTCGCAAGGAAGAAGAACTGCTCAAGGGCGAAGCCGCTTTGCGTGCCAGCGGTGCGCTGGCGCCGCAAGCCAACGTCAAAATATTGACCAGTTGCCCTAGCTGTTTGCAAGGCTTGTCGCGCTATGGTGACGACATGAAGAATGGTCTGCTCGAAGCCGACTACATCGTGGTCGAAATGGCCAAGCACATCCTGGGTGAAAACTGGATGCCTGAGTATGTGAGTGCCGCCAACGCCGGTGGCATCGAGCGCGTGCTCGTTTAATCTGAAAGTGCCCCATGGCCGGTTTGACCAAAGACACCCCGACGCCCGAGTCGCTTACTGTGCACAGCCAATCGCGGGTGCTGGAGGTGGGGTTCTCTGACGGGGTGCAGTTTCGCATTCCCTTTGAGTTGATGCGTGTGTACTCCCCTTCGGCCGAGGTGCAGGGGCACGGCCCAGGCCAAGAAGTGCTGCAAACCGGTAAGCGTCAGGTGGGTATCGAGAGCTTGGAGCCGGTGGGCAACTATGCCGTCAAGCCGACTTTTTCTGATGGACACGAATCAGGCTTGTTCACGTGGGAGTACTTGTACTTTCTCGGTTCTGAGCAAGAGGTGCTGTGGACGCAGTACCATGACCGCCTGAGCGTCGCCGGTGTTGATCGCGACGCGCCGATGACCTCTGCGGCGGGCAGCAACTGCGGCCATTCCCATTAAATCTTGCCCTGAAAGCACACCCATGAGCTCGACCCATTTCGGATTCAAAACGGTGGATGAAACTGCCAAAGCCCAACATGTGCGTGGCGTGTTCGACTCGGTGGCCTCTAAATACGATGTGATGAACGACCTGATGTCGGCGGGGCTGCATCGCGTCTGGAAGGCCTATACCGTGCAGGTGGCCAACTTGAAAGAAGGCGATCAGGTGCTGGACATCGCCGGCGGCACGGGCGACTTGGCTTTGGCATTTTCCAAAAAAGTGGGCGCTTCAGGTCGGGTGGTGCACACCGACATCAATGAAGCCATGCTGTCTACGGGGCGCGATCGTTTGCTCAATTTGGGCGTGGTCTTGCCTACCTTGGTGTGTGATGCCGAGCAGCTGCCGTTCCCAGATGGACATTTCAACCTGGTCAGCGTGGCCTTTGGCCTGCGCAACATGACCCACAAAGACCTGGCCTTGAAAGAGATGCGCCGTGTATTGAAACCCGGTGGCAAGTTGTTGGTGCTGGAGTTTTCCAAAGTCGCCAAGCCCTTGCAAAAATTCTACGACTGGTACAGCTTCAAGGTCTTGCCGCCCATGGGCAAACTGGTGGCCGGTGACGACAGCAGTTACCGCTACCTGGCGGAATCGATTCGCATGCACCCCGACCAAGAAGCGCTTAAAACCCTTATGAAAAGTAGCGGTTTTGGCCATGTGGATTTTCACAATCTGAGCGCAGGGGTGGTAGCCTTGCACGTCGGCATCAAATGCTGATGGGTGTTGAACTGCCACTACGGCTGCCTTCCTTGGAGACATTGTGAAAAAATTTGTGAATTTGTTCTTGGTCTTGATCCTGGCTTTGGGCGGCTTGAATGCCGAGGCCAAACGCATGGGCGGGGGCCGATCCATGGGACAACAATCGGGAAATGTGATGCAGCGCGAGGCCGTGAAACCTGGCGTGCCAGCGCAGCAAGTCGCTCCTGCGGGCGTGAACAAACCGGCCACTCCTGCGGCCGCACCTGCCAAAAGGCCTTGGGGCGCGATGCTGGGTGGTTTGGCCGCCGGCCTGGGCTTGGCTTGGTTGGCACACAGCTTAGGCATGGGCGAGGCCATGGGCAATATCTTGATGTTCGGCTTGCTGGCTTTTGCGGCCATGGCCTTGATCGGTTGGTTCATGCGCAATCGTCAAGCCGGGGGCGCAATGGGGTCCGGTGGCTTGGCTTACCAAGGTGCGGGCAACACAGCTACCTCGCCTGAAGTGCTGCGCCAATACAACCCTGAAAAAGTGGGTAACGACGCTTCGGCCCGTCCTTGGGAGGCGAATGCCACCACTTTCGACAGTACGGCCCCAGCCGCCACCGGCTCCATGATCGGTTCGGCTTTGAATGGCCCGCAGAGCTGGGGCACACCTGCGGGCTTTGATGCCGACGGTTTCTTAAGCGCCGCCAAGCGCAACTTCAACACCTTGCAGGACGCTTGGGATCGCTCCGACATCAGCATGCTGCGTTCCATGATGACCGACTCCATGCTGAGCGAAATTCAGGCGCAGTTGGCCGAGCGTGAAGCCACGGCCTCGGGTCAACCGAATAAGACAGAAGTCCTCATGTTGGAAGCCCAGTTGCTTGGCATTGAAGAGTTGCCGGATGTCTATATGGCCAGCGTGGAGTTCAACGGCATGATCCGTGAAGAAGCCCATGCCAGCCCGAGCCCCTTCCGTGAGGTGTGGAACATGACGAAACCGCGCCAGGGCGGCAGTGGCTGGTTGGTCGCAGGCGTTCAAGCGCTGCAGTAAGGGCTTTCACATTTGCAGACCGAATTCGCGGGAAACCCCGTGCTTTCGGGAATAATCGGGGACTATGGCAACACAGTCCCCTTTTTCTTTGGCCGCCCAGGCTTTGCAACAGTTTGGCGCATCCCTGACGCCGCCCACCTGGGTGATGGATGAAACCCTGAATCGCGTGGTTCTGTTTGTGAACCATGTGCTGATGCAAGAGCCCGAAGCCATGCGCCGCCTGGCGCGGCAAAAAGGCCAGCGCATTGAGTTGCAATGGCAAAGGTTCACTCTGCAACTGTCGCCAACGCCTGCAGGCTTATTTGAGCGTTTGCAGTCTGATGGTTTTGATTTGCGTTTGACCGCCACCGACGAATCACCCTTGGACATTGCCACAGCCTTGCTGCGCGGCGACAAACCCAGCGTGCGCGTGGAGGGCGATGTGCAGTTGGCTGCTGAAGTCAATTGGCTGATCGACCATGTGCGTTGGGACGCCGAAGAAGATTTAGCGCGACTGATCGGCGACGCCCCCGCCCACACGCTGGCGCAGTGGGCGCGCCACGCCATGGCAGCGTTAAAAAGCTTCACGACTCAGAAATTCAACGCCCAACGTCAGGCCTCGGATGAGCCGACACCGAAGGCCAATTCATGAGCCGAATTCTGCGCGGTAGCTTTATTGTCTTCATTGTCCTGCGCTACGGCTTGGACGAGTTGGTGCTGACCAGTTTTCAAAAACCTTGGTTGCGCGTGCTGGCGCGCGTCCTGTCGGTCGGTCGTGATTTGAAAGCGCCGCGCGGGCAACGCATTCGTGAAGCCTTGGAGCGATTGGGTCCTATTTTTGTGAAGTTCGGCCAGGTGCTGTCCACGCGGCGCGACCTCTTGCCCATCGACATTGCCGACGAGTTGGCTCAGCTGCAAGACAACGTGCCGCCGTTCCCCTCGGCGGTGGCGGTGGCCACCATCGAGCGCGCATTTGGCCGCAAGGTCGATGATATTTTTGTGCAGTTCGAGCGCCAGCCTGTGGCGAGCGCCTCGATCGCACAAGTGCACTTTGCAATTCTGAAAGACAAGCACGGGCAAGAGCGCGACGTGGCGGTGAAAGTCTTGCGCCCCAACATGCTGCCGGTGATTGAAAAAGACCTGTCCCTCATGCGCATGATGGCCGGTTGGGTGGAGGGTCTGAGTGCCGACGGCAAACGCCTCAAACCCAAAGAGGTGGTGGCCGAATTTGACAAGTACCTGCACGACGAGCTGGACTTGGTGCGCGAAGCTTCGAATGCAGCCCAGTTGCGCCGCAATATGCAGGGTCTGAATTTGGTCTTGATCCCGGAGATGATTTGGGATTTTTGCCATAACGAAGTCATCGTCATGGAGCGCATGACCGGTGTGCCCATCAGCCAAGTCGAGCGCTTGCGTGAAGCGGGCGTGGACATTCCCCAGTTGGCGCGTGATGGTGTGACTTTGTTTTTTACCCAGGTCTTTCGCGATGGTTTTTTCCATGCCGACATGCACCCGGGCAACATCCAGGTCAGTGTAGACCCTGCCAGTTTTGGCCGCTACATCTCGCTCGACTTTGGCATTGTGGGCACGTTGACCGAGTACGACAAAGAGTATTTGGCACAAAACTTCACGGCGTTTTTCAGGCGAGATTACAAACGCGTCGCGCAGTTGCATATCGAGTCCGGCTGGGTGCCCCCAGAGACCCGGGTGGACGAGTTGGAGTCGGCTATCCGTGCGGTGTGCGAACCTTATTTCGATCGGCCTTTGAAAGAAATTTCTTTGGGCATGGTGCTGATGCGCTTGTTCCAGACCTCGCGCCGCTTTCATGTCGAGATTCAGCCGCAACTGGTGTTGCTGCAAAAGACCTTGCTCAACATCGAAGGATTGGGCCGACAACTCGACCCTGAGCTGGACCTGTGGAACACGGCCAAGCCATTCCTGGAAAAATGGATGATCGAGCAACTAGGCCCCAAAAAGCTGTTGATGGAACTGCGTGACCAAGCACCGCAATACGCCAAACTGCTGCCCCAACTGCCGCGCTTGTTACATGCTTATTTGCAGCAGCCGCAAAGCCATTTGCAAGAGCGCAAGCATCTGGACAATTTGATCGCCGAGCAGCGGCGTACCAACCGCATGCTGCAAACGATTTTGTATCTGTGCATTGGTTTTGTCATGGCTTCTGTGGCCTTGCAACTGCTGATGCATTTGGACTTGTTGTAGTCGAAATTTTTTAACTGAGGCGCCCTTGCTGCGCAGTGGGAGTGGACCGTGCTGCTGACCTTGGTCATTGCCTATTTGCTGATCACCATCGCCATTGGCTTGCTGGCCGCCAAACGGGTCAAGAGCTCGGCCGACTTTGCGGTGGCCGGGCGGCACCTGCCCCTGGCCATGATCGTCACCACCACCTTCGCCACCTGGTTTGGTTCTGAAACCGTTTTGGGCATTCCGGCCAAGTTCGTCAACAGCGGTTTGAACGGCGTGGTCGAAGACCCGTTTGGCGCAGGCAGTTGTCTGATTTTGGTGGGCGTCTTTTTCGCCGCCAAACTGTACCGTATGAACTTGCTGACCATCAGCGACTATTACCGCGAGCGCTATGGGCGCACCGTGGAGGTGGTCTGCTCGGTCATCATCATGGTCAGTTATTTGGGTTGGGTGTCCGCCCAGGTCACGGCGCTGGGTCTGGTGTTCAATCTCTTGTCGGCGGGTAGCATCAGTTTGCCCATGGGCATGGTGATTGGCGTGCTGTCCATCTTGGCCTACACCTTGTTTGGCGGCATGTGGTCGGTGGCGGTGACCGACTTCATGCAAATGATCATCTTGGTGGTCGGCTTGGCCACCATCGCTGTGTTCGCGGGTCAGCAGGCCGGTGGCGCCGACAAGGTGTTGGATTTGGCGATCAGCCAAGACCTGTTCAAGTTTTGGCCCGAGCCCAACTTCAAAGACCTGATTTTCTTTTTTGCGGCCGCCATCACCATGATGTTGGGCTCCATTCCACAGCAAGACGTGTTTCAACGTGTCATGTCCGCCAACAGCGAGCATGCGGCCACCAAGGGGCCGATTCTGGGCGGTATCTTCTATATCTTTTTTGCGTTCGTGCCCATGTTTTTGGTCGTCAGCGCCATGATCATCATGCCGGACAAAGCCTTGCTGCTGATGAAGGACGACCCGCAAAAGGTGTTGCCCACCTTGGTGATGGAGCACATGCCCTTTGCCATGCAGGTTTTGTTTTTTGGCGCGCTGTTGTCTGCCATCAAGTCCTGCGCCTCGGCCACCTTGCTGGCGCCCAGTGTGACTTTCACCGAAAACATCTGGCGCCAGTTTTACCCCCACAGCAGCGATCAGCAGGAACTCAAAGCGATGCGGGTGACGGTTTTGGTGTTCAGTGTCCTGGTGCTGATCTACGCCACAGCCATGCAGGGCAGCAGCATTTACGAAATGGTGTCAGGCGCTTACCAAGTCACCCTGGTGGGGGCCTTTATTCCTTTGGTTTTTGGTTTGTACTGGCCACGCGCCACCACCCAGGGGGCTTTGTTCTCCATTGGGGCCGGACTGGGTGTGTGGCTGGCCTTGACGCTCACCCCGGCAGGGGCTGAGTTTCCGGCCCAATTGGCGGGTGTTCTGGCCAGTTTGGCCGGCATGTTGATCGGTTCGCACATGCCGCAAGGCATTCGCAACCAAAAGGCGCCGCACCACGCCCTTCCTCACCTGGGCTGAGCCTGGCCGCCGCCTATAATGGAGGGTTCTGTACCCTCAACTTTGACGCCTTTCAATCATGCCAATTTACGCTTACAAATGTGAGTCCTGTGGCCATGCCAAGGACGTTTTGCAAAAAATGGCCGACGAGCCTTTGTCCGATTGTCCTGTTTGCGGCAAGCCCAGCTTTAAAAAGCAACTCACCGCCGCCGGTTTTCAGCTCAAGGGCAATGGCTGGTACGCCACTGATTTCAAGGGTGGATCGGGTGGCACGGCCGCACCGGCAGTGCCCACGGGCACCGATGGCGGCGCTGCCTCTACGACCGCAGCCCCCGCAGCAGCCCCCGCCTCCGACAGCACCCCTGCTGCCGCAGCTGCCAGTGGTTGCGGCACTTCATGTGCATGTCACTGAACCACGCCAGCATTGACCTTTTAACTTCAGACTGCTTTCCATGAACTTGCGCTTGCGCCATTATTTTGTCACCGGCTTGTTGGTGTGGCTGCCCATGGGGATCACGGTCTGGGTTTTGACCTGGCTGGTCGGCATGCTCGACAGCATCTTTTTGACTGTGCTCGGCGCGCTCGATGCGATTATTCCGGGCATTCACGTTGGGGCAGAGAGCTTGCGCCACATGCCAGGTTTGGGGGTCATTCTGGTGGCTTTGGTCATCTTGTCCACGGGCGTGTTCGTGGCCAATATGTTTGGTCAATGGTGGCTGCGCCAGTGGGGCAGCTTGATCGATCGCATCCCGGTGGTGCGTACCATTTACACCAGCGTCAAGCAGGTGGCGGACACCTTGTTTTCGGGCAGTGGCAATGCGTTTTCCAAAGCCCTGCTGGTGCAATACCCGCACGCCAACTCTTGGACCATCGCTTTCTTGACGGGCCAGCCCGGCGGCGAAGTGGCACGTCATTTCAATGAAGAGTTTGTCAGCGTGTATGTGCCGACAACCCCCAACCCCACTTCCGGCTTCTTTTTGATGATGCCCCGAGCGAATGTGGTTGAACTCGACATGAGCGTGGACGACGCCTTGAAATACATCATCTCGATGGGTGTGGTGGTGCCTGGTGGCCCCGATGCCTTGCCCGTCAAGAAGACTGAAATCCAACAATAAAGAAGAGAAAGAGCCTCCAACATGTCCAATATGCGTAGCCATTATTGCGGTCTGGTGACCGAAGCCCTCGAAGGCCAAGCTGTGAGCCTGTGCGGCTGGGTCAACCGCCGCCGTGACCACGGCGGTGTGATCTTCATTGATTTGCGTGACCGCGAAGGTTATGTGCAGATCGTCTGCGATCCCGACCGTCCTGAGATGTTCAAAGTGGCTGAAGATGTGCGCAACGAGTTTTGCGTGCAGATCAAAGGCGTGGTGCGCGCGCGCCCCGATGGCACCACCAACGACAACATGAAAAGCGGCAAGATTGAAGTGCTGTGTCACGAACTGATCGTGCTCAACGCCTCGGTGACGCCACCGTTCCAGATCGACGAAGACAACTTGTCGGAGACCACCCGTCTCACACACCGTGTGCTCGATCTGCGCCGCCCCTACATGCAAAATAACCTGATGCTGCGTTACCGCGTGTCCATGGAAGTGCGCAAGTTCTTGGACGCTAACGGCTTTGTCGACATCGAAACCCCCATGCTGACCAAGAGCACGCCCGAAGGCGCGCGCGACTACTTGGTGCCTAGCCGGGTGCACGACGGCCAGTTCTTTGCGCTGCCGCAATCGCCCCAGTTGTTCAAACAGTTGTTGATGGTGGCGGGCTATGACCGTTACTACCAAATCACCAAATGCTTCCGCGACGAAGACTTGCGCGCCGATCGCCAGCCTGAATTCACTCAGATTGATATTGAAACTTCGTTCTTGAGCGAAGAAGAAATCCGCGACATGTTCCAGGGCATGATCACCACCGTCTTTAAGAACACCATCAAGGTGGACTTGGGCGAGTTCCCGGTAATGACTTACCAAGACGCCATGCACATCTATGGCTCTGACAAGCCCGATTTGCGCGTCAAGTTGCAATTCACCGAACTCACGGACGTGATGGGCGATGTGGACTTCAAAGTCTTCTCTGGCGCTGCCAACATGAAGGGCGGCCGTGTGGTCGCCTTGCGCGTGCCGAATGGTTCGCTCGAAGGCGGCGGCATCAGCCGCGGAGAGATTGACGCCTATACCGAGTTTGTCAAAATTTACGGCGCCAAGGGGCTGGCCTACATCCGTGTCAACGACCTGTCCAAAGGTCGTGATGGCTTGCAGTCCCCCATCGTCAAGAACATCCACGATGCGGCCTTGGCTGCGGTGCTGGAGCGCTCCGGCGCGCAAAACGGTGACCTGATTTTCTTTGGTGCAGACAAAGAAAAAATCGTCAACGACGCCATCGGTGCTTTGCGCATTAAGATCGGCCACAGCGTGTTCGGCAAAGCCAACGGCTTGTTCGAAGACCGCTGGGCGCCGATGTGGGTGGTGGACTTTCCGATGTTTGAATACGACGAAGAAAACCAGCGCTACACCGCCGTGCACCACCCCTTTACCGCACCCAAAGACGGCCACGAAGACTGGATGGTCACCGCGCCTGAGAAGTGCATCTCCAAGGGCTACGACATGGTGTTGAACGGTTGGGAAATGGGCGGCGGCTCTGTGCGTATCCACCGCGCGGACGTGCAGCAAAAAGTTTTTGACGCTTTGAAAATCACCCCCGAAGAAGCCCAGCAAAAGTTCGGCTTCTTGCTCGATGCTTTGCAGTACGGCGCTCCACCCCACGGCGGCTTGGCCTTTGGCCTGGACCGCATCGTGACGCTCATGACCGGCGCCGAGTCGATCCGTGATGTGATCGCCTTCCCCAAGACCCAACGCGCCCAGTGTTTACTCACGCAAGCGCCAAGCCCTGTGGACGAAAAGCAGTTGCGCGAGTTGCACATCCGCCTGCGCACGCCAGACGCGGTCAAGGTTTAAGTCGTTGCCTCGCAGGGTTTCTTGAGCCCCGTAGCAAAGCCACACTCGTGTGGCTTTGTTGTTTGTGTTGCCGGTCTGTTTTCAGTCACCTACCAGCTTGAGATAAGCCTGCCGGGTTTCGGGCGAGATTGCGGCCAGCAATTGCGGATAAGTGGTTTGATGCCGGGCCAACATGCGGGCTGAGGCCACGGTTTTGGATTTGCAAAACCAGTGGCAACTGTGTTGCATCAACAGCAATTCGGCGGTGATGATGAAAGCCTTGTCTTTGGGGCTGCGCTGGGCGGCGTTGTCGATCGCGCGGGTCAGACCGTGGGCATGGATGCTGAAAGCTTTGCGCATGTCGAACATGGATTGCGGTGCGATTTTGTCGACATAGGGCACGCACAGTGGCCAGTTACTCAATTGCGTGCTGGCCGCGTCCAGTTGGGCAAAGTCGAGCACAAAGTGTTGGAACTGTACATTCAAGTTTTCTTCGGTGCTGGCCAGCATAGACCAGATGCTGTCCTGACGCGCCAGATCGTTTTCACCCAAGGCACGCAGATAACCTTCGGTCAAAGTCTCCATCATCTTTTCGATTTGAAACGGCTGCAGCTTGCGCCCCAGCAAGAGTTTGTGCTGCTGTTGCAGCTTGGATTTGTGCATCCAAGCGGCCAGAGCGAGGATAGACAAGAGGACCCAAAATTCGAGTGTCATGTGGAATGCGGTATTGAAGGAGAGGCGTTGGAGGAGGGGTTCAGTTGCCCAAGTCAATCACAGTCGACAAAGCCACCGAACCCGGTGCGATGTAGTCGGCCAGTACCCAAGTGCTGCGGTTATGCACAGGCCACTCATCCAAGAGTTGGTGCAATTTGCGGATGCTGCTCAGATCGAGCGCGGCAAAGGGCTCGTCCATCAGCAAAAGGTCTGCGCCGCAGGCCAGTGCGGCCACCCAGCTGACTTTTCGTTTGCTGCCGGTCGACAGCATGTACATGGCTTTGTCGGCGTGTTCGACCAGTTGCAGGTGATCCAGCATCGCGGTGACCACGGCGTGATCGAAGCGCGGGAACTGCTGCGCCATTTGCGCAAAGTACAGGCGCGGCGTCTGGTCGTTCCAGTCTGGCAGACGCGAATCGTGGGCATAGATGTGAGCCGTCAGTGCGGGTTCGTGCATGGCCAGACCGCTCATGCGCAAAGTGCCGTTGATGGGGTGCTGCTGCCCAGCTAGCAAACGCAGCAAGGTGGTCTTTCCCCGGCTCTCGCCCCCTTGAATAAGGGTGATGCCAGAAGCCGGGATGTCAAACCTCAAGCCGGTGAACAGCGGCTGTGTTGGGTCGTAGCCAAAGCCCAAATTTTCGGCGTGAACCAGTGCAGTGGACATGAAGGTGTTCAGGCCGCAGGCTTCATCAACACCGGCCCGCCTAGGGCGATGGCGCGCTGGTAGGCGGGGCGGGCATTGATGCGCTCTTTGTAAGCCACGACATGGGGGTAGGCCGACACATCGCCGCCGCGCAGCAATGCGGCTTCGACCGCAAAGCTCATTTGAAAATCAGCCATGGCCAGGTGCTCGCCGGTGAACCAGGTGTTGTGGCTCAAGTGCTCTTCCATGAAGGTCAAAGCGGTCTTGAGGTTCGGGTCAATCAGCTGGGTTTGCACGCTGTTGCAAATGGCCCGCGCAATCGGCCGCACAAAGAACGGCATGGGGCGGGAGGGAATGGCGCCGAACACCAGCTTCATGACCAGCCAGTTCATCAGCGAGCCTTCGGCGTAATGCATCCAGAAACGATTTTGAAAATGCGCTGGGCTGCCACGTTCGGGGTTCAGGTGCTGCAACTCAGGCGCGCTCACTGGGCCGTAGGTCTCGACCAGGTATTCAATGATGGCGCCAGATTCGGCCACCACCCATTCGCCATCGGTGATGACGGGGGATTTGCCCAGGGGGTGGATTTTTTTCAACGCAGGCGGGGCCAGTCGCGTCACGGGGTCGCGGGCGTAGACCTTGACTTCGTAGGGTAAGCCCAACTCTTCAAGCAGCCACAAAATGCGTTGCGAACGCGAGGTTTCAAGGTGGTGAACGGTGATCATGCGGTCGATATTAGCCCGTTTTGAAAATCCCACTTCTTACTCCCAGCGGTATGCCCATGTCAGGCGCAGTGTGCGAGGTTCTGCCGGATGCACATGCAGATCGCTCACAGGCCGAGCTTCTCCGCGCAATTGAGAGGCGTACCAGTACGCCATGTCATTGGTTTGGCTGTTCAACAGGTTGTACACATCCAAACTCAGACGGGTGCGTGGAGTCAATTTGTAGCCTACACGCAAGTTGCCTATCCAAGAGGCTTGGGATTGCACGCTGCCGTTTTCAAGCAGGGGACGGGGTCCAAAGTAGCGCAACCTCAAGGCCGCAGACCAAGGGCCACCCGACTCATAAGTCACGCCCATGTTGGCAGTGTGGGTGATCGCACCCGAGATGAGGTTCCCTTCTGGTGCCACTCCCTTGAAGCGGGCATGAGACCAGGCCAGATCCATGTCGAGCGCCCATTGGCGGCTCAAAGTGTAGAAGTTGCTCCACTCCAGCCCATAGCGCCGCGAGGGCCTGGTGGCTTCGGTGGTGCCGGCGTCGCCGACAAAGATCAACTCCGAAGCCGAGTCCAGTTGCCACAGGGCCATTGTGCTTTGCCAGCCGGGCAGCACTTGGCTGCGCCAACCCAGCTCTTGGCCCATGGTGCGCACCAGGCCCGGCGCGGGCGAGGCCTTCAGGGCATGGTCTGAGGGGTCAACCTGCAGGGTGGTGCCGCGTGCATCATTGGAGTGAAAGCCATGGCCGTAGTTCAGGTACAGCTCGGTGGCCGGGTTGCTGCGCCAAATCAGCGCCAGCTTGGGGCTCAAGAGCTGCGCGTTTTGCTGTCCGGAGTTGGCGGGCTGACTGGAATTGACTTGGAAATGGTGTGCGTCTGCACGCAGTCCGGTGATGCTGCGCAGGGACTGCGTCCAGCGCACTTCGGTTTGCGCCCATAGCGCCAGGCTGCGCTGCTGGATGCGGTCTTCGCGCACCGTGTTCCAGATTTCCCGTTGCGTGGTGTTGTACAGCCCCACCGGGCTGAGTTGGTCTTGCCGGCCTTGCACACCCAGCGTGTGAATGACTTCTCGCTCGCCCCAGTTGGACCACAGCGCGTGCGATGCGGCAAAACCTGCCGCCTTGCGGCGCTCAGATTGTTGAAACTGATCGCCGGCTTCACAATTGCCTTGGGACTGCAGGTTGGCCATGCAATACGTAAAGTTAGACCACAAGTCCAGTCCCGATTGCAGTAACCAGGCATTGGCTTTGGTTTGGCTGTCGCTGGTTTTACGCGCCCATTCGCCTGACAGGCTGTAGCGACTCGTGAAGCCGCCCGCCGTGGGGTCGAGTGAGCCAAAACGCGGCACCCGTCCTTGGTCAATGGCGCGTTGTGGGATCTGGTCGGTTGAAGTCCAGCGGTTGCGGTAGGCCATGGCCGCCACCGAAAATCCGTCATTGATCGAGCCTTCGCTGTAGCGCAGCAGACCGTTGAGTTTGCGGTTGTTCTCGGGCACCAGCCAGGGACCGTTGTGGTTCAGAAACTCCAAGCCATACAGCCACCGCCCAGCGCCCGCAGTCTGCAAGAACGCGCCAGCCAACAGGCCTCGTTGATAGCCGTAAGGCCCGAATGTCATTTGGGCCAAGTTGCCCTGCAGTTGACGCAGCGTGCTGATGCGGGCCGAACCGGCCGACGCAAAATCGCCATCCTCTGCGCTGTAGGGGCCTTTGCGGTAGTGCACTTGCTCAATCAACTCGGGTATCAAGAAGTTCAAGTCGGTGTAGCCCTGGCCATGCGCGTGGCTGGGCATGTTCAAGGGCATGCCGTCGAGTGAGGTGGCAAAGTCGGTGCCGTGGTCCAAATTGAAGCCGCGCAAAAAATACTGATTCGCTTTGCCATCGCCCGCATGCTGGGTCACGATCAAGCCGGGCACCATTTCCAACACCTCACCAGGACGCAGCAAGGGCACACTGGCCAAGCGCTGAGCGGAAACTACGCCCTCGTTGCCGGCTTCGGCCAAGCCCGAAAGCTTTTCTGCGGCCGCGCGGATGTCGATGGACGGTAGCTCAGTGACCGGCTCGGCCCCCGAGGCGCAGTGGGGGGCGAGAAAGCCCCAGGTCAGCCAGTAGCAGAACTGGCGCCAGCCAGACCTTAGCCCTGGATGCCCAAGCGCCATAGCGATGTGACTTCGGCCGAGCGTGCAGCGTGCAAGGGGTCTTCTTGGTCCATGGCTTTGGCGTGGGTGGGGCGAATGTCGTCGCGGCCCAGCACGGTCAGTCCGGCTTGCTCAATCCAGCCCAGCAGTTCTTCGCGGGTGCGCAAGCCCAGGTGTTCGGCCAGATCCGACAGAATCAGCCAGGCTTGGCCATCGGTGGTCAGGTGGGCACGCACGCCGCTCAAAAAGCCGCGCAGCATGTGGCTGTTCTCGTCGTAAATGGCGTGCTCAATCGGTGCATTGGCGCGGGCTGGCACCCAGGGCGGGTTGCAGACGATCAGAGGTGCTTGGCCTTCGGGGAACAAATCGGCTTGCACTAATTGCACTTTGGGCAGTGCGCCCAGACGCTCCAGGTTGTCGCGCGCGCAGACCAGGGCACGCGGATCGTTGTCGGTGGCGATGATGCGTTTGACGCCGCGCCGCGACAGCATGGCCGACAACACGCCAGAACCCACGCCAATGTCAAAGGCCAGTGAGTAGTCGGCAGGCAAAGGCGCGTTGGCCACCAGCGCTACATATTCGCCCCGTACAGGCGAAAACACGCCGTAACTGGGAAAGATGCGGTTATTGGGCGCACCGCCCAAGGCTTCGACTTCGATGCCTTTTTTGTGCCATTCGTGGGCGCCGACCACGCCCAGCAATTCGCGCAGCGAGGTGACGGTGTTGGTCTTGCCCTCGATCGGCCCCCAGGCCTCCAAGCAGGCTTGACGCAAGTCCGGTGCGCGGCGCAAAGGAATGGTGCGGTCCGCATTCAGCGGAATCAACAACATCGACAACGTACGTGCGCGTTGTGACTGGGCTTGCCGATGCAAATGGAACGCTTGCTGTGGTGTGATGGGCGTGGTTTCTTGCGCGCGCGATTTGGCGCGAGCTTTGCCCGGTTTGATGGGGGCGTTGGCACGGCGCATCATGGCCTGCAACAACAAGCGTGCGTTTTGGAAATCACCGCGCCACACCATGCCCGTGCCTTCGCAGGCCAGGCGGTAGGCCGAGTCGGCGTTCAGGGTGTCGTCGGCGATGACCACCCGTTTAGGTGGCGCTGCATTGCGCTCAGAGCGCCACAGGGCATGGCATTCGGTGCCCTTTTCAGTCCAGCTCAGGCTGGCTGCGGCGGTGTCAGTGGCGTCTGTGGCGGACGAAGTGGTCGTTGAAATAGGGGCTTGATTCATTGACCCATCATAAGGGGCGATGAAATGCAGCGGTCACACAGTGGAAACGAAAGGTTTGGAAGCTCTTGACACGGCCTGGGCGTGGCTAGAATGAGCCATCCTTATTGTCAAATGGCAAGCTGTTGAGCACTCATGTCTGAGCATCCTTCCTACAAAATCCCGCTGTCGGTGTTGGTGGTGATTCACACGCCTGCACTGGAAGTGTTGCTGATTCGCCGTACCGATTCAGGAACTTGGCAATCGGTCACTGGCAGCAAAGACGCGGAACATGAAGACTGGCGCAGCACAGCGGTGCGCGAAGTGCAGGAAGAAACCGGCATCGATGCCTTGCACGCAGACTGCCATTTACAGGATTGGGGTTTGGAAAATGTGTACGCGATCTACCCCCATTGGCGCTGGCGCTACCACCCGCAAGTCAGTTACAACACCGAGCGTGTGTTTGGTTTGTGTGTACCCACAGGCCAGTTGGTGCAGTTGCACGATAAAGAGCACACGGCTTGGCAATGGTTGCCTTGGCGTGAAGCGGCAGACACTTGTTTTTCAGCCTCCAATGCCGAGGCCATTTTGATGTTGCCGCGTTACTTGTCGTAAGAGGACAGCATGCCAGAAACCCATTCCGATTTCGTTTTCCCCACGTTCCGTGTCGCCACCTACAACATCCACAAAGGGGTACAAGGCCTGGGGCCGGCAAGGCGCCTGGAGATTCACAACATCGGCCATGCGATCGAGCAACTCGATGCCGACGTGGTTTGTTTGCAAGAGGTGCGCAATGGGCATCGCGGGGAAGAGAAATACTTCAAGCGCTGGCCTGTATTGCCGCAGGCCGATTTTCTGGCTCCAGAAGGCTATGAGGCCATATACAAAACCAATGCAGTGACCGCGCACGGCGAACATGGCAACGCCTTGTTGTCACGCTGGCCCGTGTTGATGCATCAGCATGAAGACATGTCGGACCACCGTTTGGAGCAACGCGGTTTGCTGCATGCCGAAGTGCAAGTGCAAGCCAGGCGGGTGCATGTGATCGTGGTGCATCTGGGCTTGATCCCGGCCAGCCGGGTGCGGCAGATCACGCAGTTGCTGGCGTTCATCGAGCGCGAAATTCCGGCCGATGCACCGGTCTTGGTGGCGGGCGACTTCAACGATTGGGGTCGCCGTGTGGGCCTGATGATGCAGGCGGCGGGCTTGGCCGAGTGGTCACATTCCCGGGCTTCAACTTACCCTTCGCGCCTGCCGATCGTGCAGCTGGACCATGTGTATGCGCGCGGCTTGCGGCCCACGGGGTTGATGGTGCCGCATGGCCGAATTTGGCGTCAGATGTCTGACCACCTGCCTCTGGTCGCTGAGTTTCAGTGGGATTGACTGATTGATGCGCCACACCCGCGCCAGCCACTTCATTCGCGACGGCCATCAGATCCGGTTGCTCGAAGGCGGCAAAGAATATTTCGCTGCACTCATGGTGGCGGTTGAGCTCGCACGTTCCCAAGTGCATTTGGAAACTTATATTTTTGATTTTCATGGCAGCGGGGCCGAAGTGGCAGAGTGCTTGATACGCGCCGCGCAGCGCGGGGTGCGTGTGTGGGTTGTGGTGGACGGGGTCGGTTCAGGGGCGTTGACCGAGGACTGGCGGCAACGCTTTGAGGCGGCCGGTGTCGATTGGCGGGTGTATTCGCCTTTGGGCTCGCTGGGTTTATTGATCCCCAGCCGTTGGCGCCGCTTGCATCGCAAATTGTGTGTGGTGGACGGTCAGTTGGCTTTTTGTGGCGGCATCAACATCCTGGATGATTGGTACGACCCCTACCATGGTCAATTAGAGAAACCGCGTCTTGATTTTGCGGTGAGCGCGACAGGAGCCTTGGTGCAGCAAGTGCAAGAGACCACTGCCCAACTGTGGTGGCGCATCCAAGCGGTGCGCCATGTGCGTCAGCATCGGTTTCCAGAGGCCTTCAGTTCGTTCAAAGCCGCTGGCTTGCACTTGCCTTGGACCGAGCCTGACCAGCCCATGGGGCACTCCCACAGGTTGGCGCGAGCCGGCTTGCTGCTGCGTGACAACTGGCTGCACCGGAGGCAGATTGAAAAAGCGTATTGCAAAGCCATTGGTTTGGCGCGCCAAGAAATTGTGATTGCCAATGCGTATTTCGTACCGGGGCGCAAGGTCCGCCGAGCCCTGATCCATGCCGCCAGCCGCGGCGTGCGTGTGCGATTGCTGTTGCAAGGACGCTATGAGTACTTCATGCAATTTCATGCCGTCCGTCCGGTCTATGGGGCCTTGCTGGCCGCCGGGGTGGAGATTCATGAATACACGGCCAGCTTTTTGCACGCCAAAGTCGCTGTGATTGATGCGCACCATGTTCGGCCCTGGGCCACAGTGGGCTCGTCCAACTTGGATCCCATCAGTTTGCTGATGGCGCGCGAAGCCAATGTGGTAGTGGCTGATGGCCCCTTCGCCCAGCAGTTGCATGCCCGTTTGGTGCTGGCCATTGAGCAGGAGAGCACGCCCATCGCCGCCGCAGCCTTTGCCGATCGGCCTCGCTTGCAGCGGGCGCTGGATTGGGCGGCCTATGGTCTGATGCGTTTAGCCTTGATTTTGACGGGCAAGCGCTATTGAGCGCGGGCCTCGCGCCATAGAGCCCCCACCCCGCGGTGGTCCTATCAATCGCTGGTACGATGCTTGCCATGTCCAAGAATGCCTCCAAGCCATGAAAGCTTCACCAGCCGTCTCTTCGCAAGACCATGGCACGCCCATGTCCGTCAAGATCCGTGAACGGGTCGTCGCCGCACGCAAGCGCTACAACGCCAACGACAACATTGCCGACTACATCCAACCCGGCGAGCTGGAGCTCCTGCTCGATGAGGTGACCGAGAAGATGAAGGGTGTGTTGGACAGCATGGTGATTGACACCGAGCACGACCACAACACCAACAACACGGCCCGCCGCGTGGCCAAGATGTACCTCAAAGAGGTCTTCAAAGGGCGTTACGTGACGGCCCCCGAAATCACTGAGTTTCCCAATGCGGAGCACCTGAACGAGCTGATGATTGTCGGCCCCATCACCGTGCGCAGCGCCTGTAGCCATCACCTGTGCCCGGTGATTGGCAAGATCTGGATCGGTGTGCTGCCCAATGAGCACACCAACGTGATCGGCTTGTCCAAATACGCGCGCCTGGCCGAATGGATCATGGGCCGTCCACAGATCCAAGAAGAAGCAGTGGTGCAACTGGCCGACCTGATTCAGCGCAAGACCCAGCCGGACGGTTTGGCGATCGTCATGGAAGCGAGCCACTTTTGCATGGGCTGGCGCGGCGTGAAAGACATGGACAGCAAAATGATCAACTCGGTCATGCGCGGCGTGTTCTTGAAAGACGCCAATTTGCGCCGTGAATTTTTGGCCTTGATTCCCCGAAAGGACTGAGCATGTTGGTACGCCTGTTGTATGCGAGTCGCGCTGTCGATGCGGGGCCCGAGATCATTGAAAACATTTTGGGCCAGTCGCGCCAATTCAATCCCAGCGGAGGCATCACCGGCATCCTGTGCTACGGCGGTGGTATCTTTTTGCAGGCCATTGAAGGCGGACGCGCTGCGGTCAGCGAGTTGTATGCGCACATTCAAAAAGACCCGCGCCACAAAGAAGTGGTGCTCTTGCATTACCAAGAAATTTCCGAGCGCCGTTACAGCGGCTGGACCATGGGCCAGGTCGACGTGACCCGGGTGAACACCAGCATCTTGCTCAAATACTCCGAGCGCGCCGAGCTCGACCCCTACAGCGTGTCGGGATCAGTGTCCCTGGCTTTGCTGGAAGAGTTGATGGCCACGGCCTCCATCATCGGCAGGTCCTGACACAGGCATGCTGATCGGCTGCGACTTCACCAGCAGCCCCAGCCGGCGCAAACCCATTGTGCTGGCCCTTGGCGATGCACAGCCAGGGCAAGTGCGGTTGCAGCAGCTGCAAACATTCACGACCTTGTCTGAATTCGGCCAATGGCTGGCCGCGCCGCGCGCCTGGGTCGGCGGCTTTGATTTGCCCTTTGGCCTGCCGCGTGAGTTGGTGACCACATTGGACTGGCCTTTGGAGTGGGTCGCTTGCATGCGGCATTACGCCAGCTTGAGCCGAGCCACCATCCGCGATGAATTTGCTGCTTTTTGCAACGCACGCCCGGTGGGCGGCAAGTTTGCGCACCGGCAAACAGACGGGCCTGCAGGCTCCAGTCCGTCCATGAAATGGGTCAACCCGCCCGTGGCCTACATGCTGCATGCCGGGGTGCCCTTGCTGCTGGATGCGGGCGTGTCGCTGCCGGGTTTGCACTCGGGTGACCCGGGTAAAGTGGCGCTGGAGGCTTATCCGGGTTTGCTGGCCCGCGAAATTTTGGGCCAGCGCAGCTACAAGAGTGACGACAAAGCCAAACAAACACCAGAACGTCTGCTGGCCCGCAAAGATGTACTCAGCGCGCTGGAGCGCGGGCAGACCCGCCTGGGTTTGCGATTGAAATTGAGCACTGTCTTGTCTGAACAATTGGTTCACGACCCTTCAGGCGACGCGCTTGACGCCGCCCTGTGTTTGATGCAAGCGGCCTGGGCCGCACAACAACACTTTCAAAACCCCAGCCCCAATGGCTATGGCCTGCCTGACTTCGACCCCCTAGAGGGGTGGATTGTCAGCGCTTAAGCGCCTTTTTTCTCCTTACCACCCCAACCAAGATGCGTTCCCCTGCAACGGGGTCGGTGCCAACGTGTGCTCGTCAAAATTGTATCTAATCATTATATTTGTATTACATATCAATTTAATAGTAAAATTAAGGTTACTTTTTATGTTTAAAATAAATTTACGTTTTTAGTACTTTTACAGCGCCTTTTTTTACCAACAGTGCGAAGCGCTGAGCTTGTACGGGCACAAGGGGAGAAATTTCATGAGTTTGATGGTTTTTTTATCGCTGTCGGTGCTGATGGCCATTTCAGTCGGATTTTTGGTGTCTTTGTTATTGCGTTCATGGCTGAGAAAGCCGCGTCAAAAAGATGCCCCCGCTGAGGCTGCCAGCCCATCGCATGATTCGCGTGACGACAAAGCCGCAGATCCCAAGGAAGGCTTGTGATGAGGCAAGCGTTGGTCAACATGGTGGTGAGCGCTTTTTTGTGCTGGGCGATGCAAGGCGTCGCTTGGGGGCAGGCCGAACCAGAGGAGGTTTTTTTGCCCGCCTCCGTGCACGCGCCAAGCGCTTCTGATGTGGAAGGGTCTTGGATCGAGATGTATGGCGTGCGCCTGAGTAACGCCACGCGAGATGCAATGCGCCAGGCCTTGCATGCCCATGGACTCAAGCCCGTGCGTGAAGACGCCCGTTACTGGGTGGACGTTTACGATGCCAAAGGACTGATCCGAGGCGCTTCGCAGTTTTACTTAGGTTATACCCAGGCCACGCAAAAGTTGGCGTTTGCGGAATATGCGTTCAACAGCTTCATGGACAGCCGCCACACGCAGCAAATTGTCGGCATGGTGACGTCCAAATATGGACCTCCTGCTGAAACCGTGGGGCAACTGGAAATGGGGGCGTTCACCGCCCGTTGGCGGATGGCCGAAGGGATGCAGATTCAGGTGGTGCGCGAGTGGCCAGAAACCTCGACCTATCTGAAATTCATCAACCCTTCGGTCGATCTGGAGATGAAAGCAGAGTTGGACCAAGAAACCACCGCGCGCCAAAAACATCAACTGGCCGAAGGGGCGGTAGCGCGCCAACCCGCTGCAGCACGAGGGCGCTGAGCATTTCGTCAGGCCTGATCAGATCATGGCTGCTGACATGTCAGTAGGATCTACATTCAGTTGAGACAAGGCCTTGATGGCTTCGGCATCGGTTCGGTAAAGCCGCAGCCGGGCATCGTCTTGCAATTGACCGGCTTTGCGCAAGGCGTTGACGACCGGAAGTTTGATGCCACTGATGTGCAGCGTGATGCCTTTGCGCATCAGCATCTGGTGCAGTTGCCCAAAGGTTTCAATCCCCGTCACATCGATGCGGTTGATCGGGTGGGCAAACAGGCATACGTGTTGAACCTCAGGATGGTTGGCCAAATGATCGACGATGGTGCGCTCAAAGGCGCTGGCGGCGGCAAAATCGAGTTCGGCATCCATGCGCAAGGCATACACATGGGGCGCCAGTGCGGGCAGTTGCAGCAAGTGGCGATCGCGCAGGGAGCCATCCGGGTGTTGCCCCACTTCAATGATGCGCGGGTGCAGACGGGTGTGCAAAAAATGCGACAAGCCCACCACCACACCGGTCAGCACACCCCAGTAAATGCGAGGCGCGGTGAGCAAGGTGATGGCAAAGGTCACGCCTGCAGTGAACGTTTCCGCGCGATCGATTCGCCATAATTTGAGAAATTGCTGCGGCTGAAAAAGACTCGACACTGCCACGATGACCGCCGCCGCCATGACGGCTTTGGGCACAAATTGCAAGGCGGGCATCAAAAGCACCAAGGCCAGCAACACAAAGCCAATCGAAAACACCACGGCCCAACCGGACCGTGCTCCGGCGTACAACATGAGGGCGGAGCGTGAAAATGAAGTACTGGTCGGAAAGCTGCCCGACAACGCCGACGCCAGCTTGGCCAGGCCTTGGCCGAACAACTCCGTGTTGTCGTCCCAGCGTTTGCCATCGCGCTGGCATTCAATGCGGGCGCTGGAGGCGGTTTCTAAAAAGCTCACCAAGGCGATCACCATGGCCGGCACCCACAGCTGATTCAACAGGGTCCAGCCGGGCCAATGCGGCCAGTACAGCGCAGGCAGGCCCGAGGGCAGCAAGCCGATCACACTGCCATGCTGTTCATAGCCGATGGCAAAGCCTAAGACCGAGGCCGCGCTCATGACGAACATAACCCCTGGCCAACGTGGCAGCGTGCGGCGCAGCCCGAACAAGAGCAACAGACTGCCCACGCCAAACCAAGCGGGCCAAGCGGTGACCCATGCGGGCCAGGTGGCGGCAGCGCTGTCCCACGAGCTCACGCCCAGCAAGGCAGGCACTTGCGATGCCATGATCAGCAAGGAGGCCGCTTGGGTAAAGCCCATCATGATGGGCGAGCTGATCAGGTTGATCAGCCAGCCATAACTGCCCAGACCCAGCAGCAACTGAATGCCGCCCGACAACAAAGACAGCCACACCGCCAGCGACACCCAGTCGGGCGAGCCCGGCTCGGCCAGACCCGTCAACGACGCGCCGATCAACACGCAGGTCAAGGCCGCAGGCCCCACGGACAAGCGGTTGGCACTGCCAAACAGCACCGCCATCAAAGCCGGCACCAGGCAGGCGTAAAGCCCTGTGACCAAAGGCATGCCCGCCAAGCCGGCATAGGCCACGGCTTGCGGAATCATGACCAGCGCCACCGTCAAGCCGGCCACCACTTCGATGCGCGCCAACGCGGGCGTGAGCCGGGGCCAGTGTTTGAAAGTCAAAAAGCGTTGCAATGAAAGCATGCCTGATTGTCGCTGTAGTCGCGTTGTCACTGCGTAGGCGGCTCAACGCTGCGGCATGTCTTTGACCGAGTAACCCAGACTGATGGTGGCGTCGCCTGGAATTGCGGGCATGCTGGCGTTCCAGGCTTCCCACCTTTCGCGCATCGCCTGCAGTTGCGTGGGCTGGCGCCCGCCCAGGTTGGCGCGTTCCCGCGCATCAGCCGGAATGTTGAACAGGTAGTCGTTGCCATCCACCCGCAGGTATTTGTAGTCACCCAGGCGCAGGGCACGTTGGCCTCGGTGGTTCATGCGCCAGTGCATGGGCCGCGCAAAGTGGTGGGATGGGTCGCGCAGCACCTCGCACAGCGAGATGCCGTCCAGCGGGTAGTCGGGGTCGGGCGTGGCGCCGCCCAGGATCATCATCGTGGCCGACCAGTCCATGGTCATGCAGTGCTGGTGGCTGACGCCGCCGGGCGCGATGCCCGCCGGCCAGTGGGCAATCCAAGGCACGCGAATGCCGCCTTCGGTCAAATCCATCTTGCCGCCCACCAAAGGCCAGTTGTCACTGAAGCGCTCGCCGCCGTTGTCGCTGGTAAAGACGATCAGCGTGTTGTCCAGTTGCCCGGTTTTCTTCAGCGCATCAATGACCCACCCAATGCCTTCGTCCATGTGGTGGATCATGCGCTGGTAGGTGTGGATGTTGCCGCCGTGCAGGTGAAACAGGTTGTCTTTGACCTCTTGCGCCAGTGCATGGTCTTCGCGCGTTTCCCAAGGCCAGTGCGGCGCGGTGTAGTGCAGGCTTAAAAAGAAGGGATCGGCTGCGCGCTCGCCTTGCGCCATTCGCTCGACAAAGTCGACCGCATTTCGGGAAATCAGATCGGTCAAATACCCCTCGTGCGGCTGCTCTTCTTCGCCCACCCACAGATCGTGCACACCGCTGGAGGCGCAGTGGCTGAAGTAGTCCACGCCCCCGGCCATGGGGCCAAAAAATTCGTCATAACCCGAACGCAGCGGGCCGAAAGTGGGCGGGTAACCCAGGTGCCATTTGCCGATCAAGGCCGTGCGGTAACCCACGGCTTGGAGCTGCGAGGGCAGGGTGGGGTGCGAAGTCGGCAAGCCCAAGGTGGTGCTGTGCCGGGCTTTGCTGTTGATGGGCTCTTCGGCCGCGCCGCGCAGGCGGTACTGGTAGCGCGCGGTCATCAAGGCAAAGCGCGTGGGCGAGCAGACCGGCGAATTGGCATAACCGTCGGTGAACTTCAGGCCCTTGGCCGCCAGCTGATCGATCACCGGCGAGACAGGGCCGAACAGGGCATCGCGCCCGCCGTAGCATCCCAGGTCGGCAAAACCCAGGTCGTCGGCGACGATGAAGATGATATTGGGGCGTGGTGAGGAGGACGTATTGAGGGGGGTCATGGGGTTCACTCGACTTTCATGCCGGTCGACTGGATGGTGCGGGCATAGCGCTGCGCCAAATCGCTCAAGCGTTTAGCGGCTTCTGTGCCAGTCAGGCCTTCGTAAAACAAATCCATGCTGGCCAATTGCGCTTGGGTTTCTGGACGCTTCAGGGCTTCGGTAAAGGCTTTTTGCAATACCTGCACCACAGGCTCGGGCGTGGCTGCAGGCACCATGGCCACGTACAGCACTTCCAATTCCAATTCTTTCAGACCCAACTCGCTCACGGTGGGGACCTCCGGCGCTGAGCGTGAACGCTGGCGACTGGTCACCGCCAAGGGCGTGATCTTGCCCGCTTTGACATGCGGCAGCATGCCGGGCGTGGCCAAGACGCCGGCGTCCACCTCGCCCGACAGCACGGCCAAGACGGCGGGCGTGTTGCCTTTGTAGGGCACGTGTTGAATTTGGATGCCCGCCGCGTCCATGAAGATTTCTGCAGCCAAGTGGCCTGGGCTGCCGCTGCCGCCACTGCTGAAGTTCAGGCCCTTGCTTTTGCCTTGGGCGATCAGGTCTTTCATGCTTTTGAAGCCCGTGCCCGGGTTCGCGCCCACCAACAGACCTGAAGAGACCATCACCATGATGGGCTTGAAGTCGCTGGGCTTGAAAGGCATGCCTTTGTAGATGTAAGGGTTGACCGTGAACGCGGTGTCAATGCCAAACAGCACGGTGTAGCCATCGGCCGGGCTTTTGGCCACCAGATCGGCGCCCATATTGCCACCGGCACCCGCTTTGTTTTCGGTGATCACCGGTTGCTTGAAGGCGGTGGTGATCGCTTCGCCCACGGTGCGCGCCAGAAAGTCGGACGGCCCGCCAGGGGGAAAGTTGTTGACGAAGCGAATGGTTTTGCTCGGGTAGGTTTGCGCGAGCACGGCGGGTGCGCTCACGGTCAAGCACAGGGCAAGAGAAAAATATGAAAGAGTGCGTCGCGGCAGGTTCATGGTGGTGCTGGGTGTCGCTTCAGTCAAGTTGCACGCCGGTGGCTTTGATGGGTTTTTCCCAGCGAGCCAGATCGGCTTTTTGCGCGGCGGCCAAATCAGCGGAGTTGGAGCCAATGGGCTCGTAGCCGAGCTTGATCAGTTTGTCTTTCAAAGCCGGATCGCGCACGGCTTTCATCATGGCTTTTTCCAGGCGGTTGAGTGGCTCGCCCTTGAGGCCGGCGGGGCCGTACATGGCAAACCAGGCCGTGGCTTCCATGTTCACGCCAGATTCTTTGAGGGTCGGGACTTCAGGCACTTGCGGGTCGCGCTGCGGGCCGGTCACGGCGATGATGCGCACCTTTTTGTTGTGGTGCAGCTCTGCGGTTTCAGACACCACATCGAACTTGTAGCCAATGTGGCCGCCCAGCAGCGCGTTGTTGGCCGGAGCGCCACCTTGAAACGGCACATGGTTCAAACTGACGCCAGCCGATTGCTCCATCAACACCCCCATGAAGTGCGGCAGCGTGCCCGAACCTGGCGTGCCGTAGCTGGCGTTGGCTGGATCGGTTTTGGCTTTGGCCAACATGTCGGCCACGGTCTTCACATTCGTGGACGGGCCTGAGACCAAGCCGAATTGAAAGCGCGCGATTTGTGAGACGGGGGTGAAGTCCTTCACTGCGTCGTAGTCGAGCTTTTTATAAACGTGAGGGAACAACACCATCGGGCCACTGGGCAGCACGATCACGGTTTGACCGTCGGGCTTGGCCGCTTTCACAGCGTTCAGCGCAATGCGTCCACCAGCGCCCGGTTTGTTGTCGATGATGATGGTGGAAAAGTCGTCGCGAATGGCCTCGGCAATCAAACGCGCCAACACATCGGCCGAGCCGCCGGGTGCAAAACCGACCAAGATTTTGAGAGACGGTTTTTCTTGTGCTTGTACCGCGGGTACTGCGGCGCACAGTATGGCTGCCCAGCCCATCAGTTGCAGGGTCCGGCGTGTCATGGCGTGTGTGAAATTCATGGCGAAATCTTTCCGGTTGGAATGGATGGAGGTTGGCTTGAGCGTCTAGACCCACTCAGGCCAATTGCCCTCAGAATGTAGCCTGCCCGTGGTGATTGATCTAATCAATCATTCCTCTCGCAAACCCTAGGTACCCCATGCGCCCGACTATCGTTTCCGAAGCGTTTGAAGACCTGTTGCTGTACCGTATGTACCGACTGACCTCAGTCGCCGGGGCAATGGTCGTGCGTTTGTGCGAAGGCGGCTATGGCATCACCCGGCGGGAATGGCGCATTTTGGCACTGCTGCATGGGCCCGTCGGACTGCCGCCTTCGGCATTGGCCGACAAAGTTCAGCTGGACCGAGCGCGGACCTCGCGCGCCATTGGCGCCTTGGTGGCCAAGAAACTGATCACACGCACCCCAACGCCAGCAGATCGCCGAGGCGCGCTGGTGGCCTTAACCCCCGCGGGGCAAAGCCTGGTGGCAGAGCTGATGCCGCAGGTGCAAGCCATCAACCGCAGCATCATGCAAGGACTGACGGATGCCGAAGGGGCGCAATTCCATATTCACTTGGAGCGCTTGCAAGCCAGTGCGCAAGCCTTGCACGATCAGATGAGCAGCGCGTTGCCCAAGGCCCACCGCCATCGTGGCCAAAAAGGCAAAGCCTTGCCATGAACCGCTTTCGCTCATTTTTTGTATGTAGCCTGTGGTGTTGCTGTGCGATGGCGTTTGCACAAGACGCCGCATTATCAGCAGCCCCCCAAGTCGAATCGTCTCGCTGGACGGGCTGGGTCAGTTGGGTGGCCGATGGCGATACCTTGCTGGTGTTGCCTGACCAAGCCCATAAAGCGGTCAAGCTGCGCATAGAGGGCATCGATGCGCCGGAACGCTGTCAGCCCGGAGGCGATGTGTCGCGCGAAGCCATGATCGACTTGGTGCACCGCAAAACGGTGCAGGTGATCCCGCACGGCACCGACACCTATGGCCGCGTCTTGGGTCGGGTTGAAATCGACGGGCGTGACGTGGGCGCCGAAATGGTGGCCTCAGGCATGGCGTGGGCCTATAGCTTTCGCGTCACTGCCGGACCTTATGCCGCCTTGGAGCGACAAGCGCGGCGGCAGAAAAAAGGTTTGTTTGCCCAAGCCCAGCCCATGACGCCCAAGGTGTTCAGGCAGTTTCATGGCAGCTGCCAAACGCCTTGAAAAAACAGAGAGCTGGTTTCGATCGCTAACGATTGTGTAAAACCGGTTTGTCACGACAGGAGCCGTTCGCGATCAGGCGACAAACCTCGTGCATTTCTACAAAGCAGTCATTGACTGTGCTGTTGCCGACTTCAACTTTGACATCGCTTCAACGGCTTGAACGCTCGCATGCAGACTCTGGCATGCAATGTTCAGTGATCTGCTGCAGCCACACTGTAGGCAACGTTTACAGACGCAATTTGCTATATGGCTTGCCATAGAGCAAATAAAGCCAGATACTTTAATATATGGCAATACATCAAAAATCAACCCCCAAGCCGACCGCACGCGTCGGATGGAATAATCGTTCGCAGACGGTCACGATGCCGCTCGAATATCGTTTTCCCGAGTCTGTGCGCGAGGTTTATATCCGACGAGAAGGAGAAAGCGTGGTCTTAACCCCACGTCCGACCGATTGGTCGGGCTTTTTCGCTTCTGGCTTGAAGGTCTCTGACGACTTCATGGCAGAAAGCGAGCGCATGCCTATTCAGGAGCGAACATTTTGAAGGATCAGCTGTTCATGCTGGACACCGATGCCTGCATCTTCCTCATGCGAGGGGCGTCCCAGAGGCTGGAGGCTAAGGTGCAGTCGGTGCCTCTTGCGCAACAGGTCATGTCGGCAGTGACGTTTGCTGAGCTGACCTATGGCGTGCAGGCCTCTGCTACCGCCAAGCGCAAACAGAACCAGGCGATACTTGATAGTTTGGCCTTGCACCTGGCTGTGCTGTGCTGGCCTCAAGATGCGGCAAAGCATTACGCCGAAATTCGTGCCGACCTGAAGAAACGCGGCGCGCAACTGGGTGCGGCTGATCTCATGATTGCGGCGCATGCGCGGGCGATGGGGGCCATTATCGTAACGAACAATGTGAAGGACTTCGGGCGAGTGAAGGGCCTGGAAGTCGAGAACTGGACTAAGTAGGAAACTGTGGCCACGACTTGAGGAGGGTCTGCAGGGGTTCATTTAAAAAACCGCTGATTTTGAGCTTCCAGCGAATCCTCCAAATCGTGCAGGAAGGGGGGGGCTTTAATCAAGCCCACAATGCGCATCTCGCTCCAGCCCATGTGGCGCGCATCCAGCATCAGCAGCCGTCTGGCAAGCGAACTGCCTATGCCTTTATCCACACCGCGCACGATTCAGCGATAGCAATAAAAAATTACTCTGCAAGTATTAGCCTGTTGCAAGCTTGGACACTCCAATCGGGACGCGCAGTGAAGTCGATGCGACGGTCCGCTGCACCACATCCGCAAGTAAGCGCGCCGCAGGCGATGGCTCTCTTCCAGACGCGAATATCAATCCCAGTTTTCTTTGGACGTTCGGGTTTTGAAGGGGTATCACCGCAACTGCGCCATGAGCCGGATCTGGACAGAGCAGTGAAGGCAGAACCGCGATGCCCAACCCCGCTTCGACCAAGCCCAAAAGTGTCAAAACTTGCGTGGTTTCGTGAACCACGTTGAGTTGAATGGACTTGGCTTCAAACGCACGGTCCAACGTGTCGCGAATTCCAGAACCCCGCCGGAGTAAAACCATCTCGTATTTTGCGAGATCTGCACCAGTGACCTTTTTACGACTGGCCAAGGGATGGTCCACACGACACACCACTTGAAACGCATCATCCATCAGTGGAATCGACAGGCCTAATTTGATGGTGGAATCCTCGCTGACGATGGCCACGTCGCATTCTGCTTTGTCGATTTTTTGCATGATCCCACGCATGTTGTCATCAAGAAAAATCACATCAATACCAGGGTATCGGACTTTCATTTCGGCCAGTACAGGCGGCAACAGTCGATATACAGCGGAAGATAGACAGGCAATGGAAACCCTACCACGTCCCGAAGAAGCAAATTCTCTAAGCGCTGCAATCGAATAATCCAAACCCTCCAACAACCTTTCGGCATCTGCCAAAAATGCCGATCCTGCCTCACTGATTCTGACGGTACGGGTTGTTCTGTCCAACAACTTGACGCCAATTAAAGATTCCAACTGCGTTACCGCTTGACTGGTTGCGGGCTCGCTCAAGTGAAGCGCATTGGCCGCATTGCGAAAACTGCCGCGGCGTGCAATCTCCACAAAAATTCGCAGGTGCTTGAGGTTGGGATTGATCATGACGGGGTGATGTGTTCAAAGTTTTCAGGCCAGGGAGGTCGTCGTAAGGCCGATGGCGCTCAAAGTTCAATATGTTCAAATTTTAGATTTATATATAAGATATTTCAACTTGTTTTATGAGTGGTGTGTTTTTAAGATCGGCACATCGCAACATTCCTAGGTTATTCAGGTGCACCCAACAGGCCACAAGCCACAACCCCAAGTCAGGACCTGGCAATGGCCAAAGCATGTCTTTGGCGTTTTGGCGTTGACCGGATGTCTCGCTGTATGTGCTCAGCAACTTGAGTCCACAATTGAATTGGTTGTGCCAACTGCGGCTCAGGGATCGACCGACTTGCTGGCTCGCCTGGTGGCCAAAGGCCTGACGGAGAAGGGCTTGGGCCCGGTTCAAGTTCGCAACATGCCTGGACGCAGTGGCGCATTGGCCGCAGCCTATGTGGCAGCAGCACCCCCCAATGGGCGCACCTTGCTGGTGGCCACACCCAGCAGCCATGGAATTGCCTCTGCTTTAGAACGCAACTTGCCTTACGACCCCGTAGCGAGCTTCACGCCCATCGTTCGCTTTGCTTCGGCGCCCTACCTGTTGGTCGTCAAACCTGACCGTGCGGCCAATCAAGTTGCCTTCACAGAAGCGGCCAAACTGGCTTCTGGGGCATGGACCTATTCATCCACAGGGACAGGTGGGCCCCACCACCTTGTCGCAGAATTTTATTTCCGCAAAGCGGGCCTTTCCTTGCGCCACCGGCCTGCAGCAGGTGGCGCTGCCGCTTTGAACATGCTTCAGAGCGGTGAGGTTCAAGTCATGTTGCCCGCAGCGATTCTCGCTTTACCTCGAATCCAACAAGGGCAACTCAAGGCCTTGGCCGTCACTGGCCCCCAAAGGCTAGCGGCATTGCCCGATGTGCCTACGTTCAACGAAACCGGGGTTCAGATGGACATGGTTTCTTGGTATGGCCTGATGGCCCCCGCAGGGTTACCTGCCGAACAGGCTGCAAAATTAGCCAGCGGCGTTCTTTCTGTGCTGGCCGATCCGCTGATACAGAAGTCCTTGAGCGACATGGCGATCAATATCACAGCAGAACGAGGCGCCGACTTCGTGGCCACGATCAAGAGCGAGATGAGCAGTTGGAAATCACTGGTCAGTGACTTGGGTTTGCAAGTGGATCTCGGCAAAACAGATTGACCCCACCGCGTTAAAGCAAATGCAACACAACACTTTATGGAAAACCTGTCTGAAATGGGGCCGCCGCCGCAATGCGCCAACGCCTGTGCTTTGGCGGTTTGCCAAAGCTCTTGGACTAATCGCACTGACGTCCGCAGGTCTTTCACACGCTGCATTCCCCGAAAAAGCCATTCACATCGTGGTCCCATTTGTACCTGGTGGCGCGGCAGACAGTGCGGTGCGTTTAATGGCCCCCAGTTTGCAAAAACGCTTGGGCCAACCTGTTCTGATTGAAAACAAGGGGGGTGCCGGTGCGACGATCGGCACCGCTTACGTGGCCATCAGTCCCGCCGACGGATACACCCTGTTGATGGGCAGTGCCAGTAACGCCATTGGCAATGCCATTCAAAACAAAGTGCCCTATGTTTTTGAGCGTGACTTCACGCCGGTGATGTTGGTGGCGGACGTCCCTGGCGTGGTGGTGGTGCCAGCGAAATTACCAGTGAAAAACATGCAGGAGTTGATTGCCTATGCCAAAGCGCATGAAGGCCAGCTCAACTACGGATCCCCCGGCTACGGAACCAGCGTTCACCTGGCTGGAGAGTTATTCCAAAGCATGACGGGTACCACCATGATGCATGCATCCTACAAAGGTGCTGCTCCCGCCATCACGGATTTGCTGGGCATGCGCCTGCAGCTTATGTTTCCGGCCTTGGCGGCGGTGCAAGCGCATATTCAAGCGGGAACTTTGCGCGCACTTGCCGTGACGACAAGAAAACGAACTGCGCTAGCGCCAGATTTACCCACCGTCAGTGAGAGTGGACTTTCAGACTTTGAGGTCGGCGGCTGGATTGGGATTTTTGCACCCAAAGGCTTGCCCCCCGATGTACTGCAGACCTTGACACGCGCCATTGATGAAACGATGAAAGAAGACGAGTTACGCCGCAGCCTTTCCAAAATGGGCATTGAAGCCATGCCTGGATCGGCGCAGGCTCTGCGCGAACGAGTCGAGTCCGATTCACGGCGCTGGGAAAAAGTCATTAAAAACAGAAAGATGGAATTGCAATGAACGCAGATATCGCACAGCAAAATCGCTCGCAAGCACAGACCCTGATTGATGCGCTCAGTACGCCCGTTTTGTCTCACTTTATCGATGGTCAAAACTACTTGCGCCAGGATGGTGCGACGATTTCCAATCGCTCTCCTGTCGACGACACAGAACTCAATCAAACGGCGCAGGGCAACGAAGCGGATGTGGCCACGGCCAGCCTGTCTTCAGAGAAAGCCTTTGAGAGCTGGCGGCAATGGCCCGCCGAAAAAAGGCGCGATGTGCTCCATGCCATTGCCGACCGCATTGAGGCTAACGCCGAGTCCATTGCGCTGATGGAAACCGCCGACACAGGCCAGCCCTTAAGATTTACCGGTAAAACGGCGACCCGTGGCGCTGAAAATTTTCGCTATTTTGCTGACCTGTGCACCCGGGCTGCGGATGGCCACAGCTACCCCACACCGACCCATCTGAACTACACGATGCGTGAGCCGATTGGCCCTGTCGGCGCCATCACGCCCTGGAACATGCCCTTCATGTTGGCCACTTGGAAAATCGCGCCCGCCTTGGCCGCTGGCTGTACCGTGGTTCACAAACCGGCCGAATGGAGTCCGCTGACCGCCACGTTGCTGGCCAAAATCGCTTTCGAGGCGGGCTTGCCTGCCGGTGTACTCAACACTGTTCAAGGCTTGGGCAATGAAGCCGGCAGCGCACTGACACAAGATCCTCGCATCAAAGCCATTGCCTTTGTCGGCGGAACACAAACGGGTTCGCGCATCATGGCGCAAGGTGCGCCCAGCCTGAAGCGCGTGCATTTTGAATTGGGCGGCAAAAGTCCCGTGGTGGTCTTTGACGATGCGGACCTTGACCGGGCCGTGGATGCCGTGGCCTTCATGATTTTCAGCCTCAACGGTCAGCGCTGCAATGCAGGCTCACGCCTGCTGGTTCAACGCTCGATTCACGACCAATTTGTGGAGCGTCTGATTCAGCGTGCGCAAAAAATTTGCGTGGGAAACCCGTTCGATCCTGCAACAGAGGTGGGGCCGCTGATTCACAGCAAGCAGCTGACCAAAGTGAAAGAGCACTGCTTCAATGCCGTGCAAGCCGGCGCCACGATGCATTGCGGCGGCGTGAATGCTTTGAGCGCTCATTTGCCAGCTGCTGGAAATTGGTTTGCCCCGGCCATCGTCTCTGGCGTGACGCCGGCTATGGATATCGTTCAACAAGAGGTTTTTGGACCTGTCCTTGCCGTTTTGCCTTTTGACGATGAAGCCCATGCGCTTGCGCTGGCCAACGACAGCCGATACGGCTTGTCTACCTATCTCTGGACGGGCAATGTAGGGCGTGCACACCGTTTGGCAAGGTCCTTTCAGTCCGGCATGGTCTGGGTCAACACCGAGATCGCACGCAATTTGTCGACGCCGTTTGGCGGCATGAAAGACAGCGGCATCGGCCGTGATGGCGGTGACTGGAGTTTTGACTTTTACATGGAAACACGCAATGTCTGCATTGCGCTGGACGGTCACGCGATTCCGCAAATTGGCAAGCTTTGAGCCTCGCCATAAATCGAAAATCCGCAAGGGAAACGAATGTCGCAAAAACAAAGACCCAATATTCTGTTCATCACCACAGATCAACAAAGGGCCGATTGCATTGGGTATGAAAACCCTGTGCTGCGCACGCCGCACCTGGATGCTTTGGCGCGTTCAGGCACACGTTTTTCAAATTGCATCACCCCAAGCATCGTATGCCAACCTGCTCGCGCAGCCATCTTGACCGGCATGCTGCCTTTGACGAACGGCGTTTGGGATAACGGCGTGGACCTGAACCCGAGCATTGGCGCGCAAGGCATGGCGGCGCAATTGGCCCATAGCGGTTATGCCACGGCCTTTGTGGGCAAGGCTCACTTCTCTTCCAAAATCACTTTCCAAGCGACAGGTACACCTGAGTGCAGAAAAAGTGCCCCCAGTTACCCGGATGACTGGGTGGGGCCGTACATGGGCTTTGACCATGTGGAATTGGCGGCTCTGGGTAAATTTCACCGTGCACGATTGCCTGCAGACGCGCCCACCATCCACCGTTTTGAGCATGCGTTGCTCAGCCACCCCAATGCCTTGGAGTTATGGCAAAACTCCACCACGCAGGGCAGTGGCGCCGCACAGACTTGGGACTCCTGCTTGCCCGAGGAATGGCACAGCAGCGCCTGGGTGGCTGATCGCACATTGGCGATTTTGGAAAAGCAAAAAGAGGCCGATCAACCATTCTTTGCCTGGGCTTCATTTCCCGATCCGCACCACCCATTTGATTGTCCTGCGCCTTGGAATGCCATGTACCAGCCCGCAGACATGCTGTTGCCCGAGCACAGAACCTTGGACTTGGAAAAAAGGCCCTGGTGGCACCGTGAAGCACTGGAAGGTTCGCCCAAAATCGCCGACCCCGAACTGGCCAAGTTTCGCTCTGAAGGTTTTAAAGTTCCACCGCAGACGGATGAGCAACTGCGAGAGATGACGGCCAATTACTACGGCATGATCTCGCTGGTCGACCACCATGTGGGACGGATTTTGCAGGGCTTGGAACAAGCAGGTTTGGCCGAAAACACCTTGATTGTTTTCGCCAGTGACCACGGCGACATGCTCGGCGATCACGGGTTGTACCTCAAAGGGCCGATGTTTTATGAAGGGGTTCTTCGGGTTCCCCTGATCGTGGCAGGCCCAGGTGTTCCCGCTGGTCAATGCATCGACACACCGGTATCGACCATTGATTTGGCCGCCACTTTCTTAGAGAGTGCGGGTCTTCACAACCAGAGCGTTCAAAGCCGGTCGCTGCACCCCGTCATGGCGGGCAAAGAAACACGTGAATGCGCTTGGAGCGAATGGCATGTGCATCCCGCGAGACTGGGCGTGGCGCTTGAATTACGCGCCGTCAGGACTGCGGCTTACAGCTACACCTTTGAATTTAGTTCGGGCAGCGGCGAGTTGTACGACCTGCAGCAAGATCCCGATCAAATGATCAATCTTTTTGCCGATAAGGAATGGAGCGATGTGCGCGCGCAAATGCATGCATTGCTGTTGGCGCGACCTGGCGCTATCCGCACAGACTTGGCCGAACCGGTCGGCATCGCATGACCGCGCGCTCAGGCCCGGTTGTTCATCGCGCCAAGCGCTTTTTTCTGGTGCTGTTGTTGGCGATGACGCCTCTCGTGTCTCACGCCGAATGCGCCGCCATGCTGCCCGCTCTGGACCGACTCGAAGCCATGGTCCAAGCCGAAATGACCGCACGCGAGGCCCTGGTGACCATGCGCCGCAATGCACAAGACTGGAAAAACCTGTTGCTTCGGGGTAGTGATGCCCAAATGAGGCAAACCATGCAAGCCCGATTCGACAGCCAAGCCGCAAGCTATGCCATGCAGCTTGGGAGTCTGCGCAAACAACTGCAGGCACTGGGTGAGACCCCTCGTCGACTGGATATCTTGGACCAAGAGCAGATCCAACTGTTTGGCAAATACCGACAGGCACTGGCCACCCACGGCGTGAATACGCTGGAGGCTGCTTTCCAAGCCGATCGTGAAGTTCAAGGGGCCGACGTCAAAACACTGCGCACCCTGGAGGAAGCGATTGAAGCGCTGGCCACGAACAATCGTGGACAGTTTCAAACTGTGCGGCAGTTGCTGAAGACGTGCCCAGCTTCCTAAACATCCATTCCACAAGAATAAGTCAGACATGAACCACCCCGCAGCACAAACAGGCGCCACGTTGTTGATTGATTCATTGGCTGCGCAAGGCGTTGACACGGTTTTTTGCGTTCCCGGTGAAAGCTATCTGGCGGCGATGGACGCTTTATACGACTACCGCGATCAAATTAAGCTGGTCGTATGCCGACATGAAGGTTCTGCCACGTTCATGGCGGAAGCGCATGCCAAAGCCACGGGACGTCCTGGCATTTGTTTTGTCACGCGCGCACCTGGCGCCACGCAAGCCTCTATCGGTTTGCATACGGCCCATCAAGACTCGACGCCGCTGATTCTTTTTGTGGGCCAAGTGGGGCTGGACTTCATGGGGCGCGAGGCCTTTCAGGAGGTGGATTACCGTCAGATGTTTCAGCCCGTGGCGAAATGGGTGGCTGAAATTGCCGATCCTGCCCGCGTGCCTGAGATGGTCAACCGCGCTTTTCATGAAGCTTTGTCTGGGCGCCGTGGCCCTGTGGTCCTGGCGCTGCCCGAAAACGTCCTGAGCGGTGCAGTTCCTGAAACGGTGCGAATTGCCAAACCGGCCAATCCACCCCAAGTCGTCCCCAGTGCCCACGACTTGAAGAAACTGCAGACCCTGCTTGAACAGGCACAACGACCCTTGGTGATTCTGGGCGGTAGCGGTTGGAACGCGAAAGCCGTAGAAGACATGGGCGCATTTTTGCGCCACGCGGGATTGCCCGTGATTTGCTCGTTTCGCAGGCAAGACCTCTTCGATAACAATGATGAGCAATACGTCGGCGTCTTGGGACTGGGGGCTGACCCCGCGTTGCAAGATGCGGTCAAAAACTCTGACCTGCTCGTGTTGCTGGGCGCCCGCATGGGAGAAGTGCCCAGCTGCGGCTACACCCTGATCGACTCGCCGCAACCGCAACAACTGTTGGTGCATTGCATGCCTTGCGCCAAGGAGCTCGGCCGCGTGTACCGGCCCGACTTGGCCATGCTGTCCACCATGCCCGAACTGGCGCAAGAACTGGCACAACTGCAATTGCCACCGGATTTAAAAACCCGTTGGAAACCCTGGGTGCAGATCTTGCGCCAAGGCTTCGAATCTTTCACCACGCCCAAACTTTCGCCACACCATCCCGCATCGACCGATCAAGACATGGTGGACATGGGCGCGATTTGGCAAATCTTAAGCAGAGATCTTCCTGATGACGTGATCATCACCAATGGGGCGGGTAATTACACCGCTTGGGCCCATCGCTTTTACCGCTACACATCCTTCGGCAGCCAACTGGCCCCCACGAGTGGCGCCATGGGGTACGGCTTACCTGCCGCCATCGGCGGTCAACTGGCTCACCCTCAGCGTCCTGTGCTGTGCCTGGCTGGCGATGGCTGTTTCATGATGAGCTCCCACGAAATGGCCACCGCGGTGAAATTGAAACTTCCCATCGTCACCGTGGTGTTTGATAACCAGATGTACGGCACGATTCGAATGCACCAAGAAAAGTGGTTCCCTGAAAGGGTCTACGGCACCGCCTTGGACAACCCAGACTTTGTGGCGCTAGGCCGCGCCTACGGCGCCCATGCGCAAGCGGTTCACAGTGCTGAAGAGTTGATGGCGGCGATCTTGGTTGGATTTAAAGCAAACGGTCCCACCTTGCTGCATGTCCGCACGGACCCCGAACAGATCAGTCCCGGCGGGTCTATCACCTCGATTCGCGAAAAAGCAAAACCGACCACCATGGCGCGCCAAGCGCTGGCCCCTTAAACCCTTTCAGAAAGACTGACTGTGTCCCCATCGACATCCTCATCCTCCGCAGAATCCAATTCTGACGCATCTGCAATCACCATTGTGGTTCCTTTTCCACCAGGCGGCATTGACCTCATCTTGTCGCTTTTTATAGAGGGTCTGAGCCAGCGGTTGGGACGAGCTGTTCATTTGGTGAACCACCCGGGAGGAACTGGCGCCCACGGCACGCTCGAAGTTGCCAAGGCCAAACCCGATGGGCTCACGCTGTTGTTTGCTTCTCAAGGCCCGCTCGTTTACCAGCCACAACTCAATTCGGTTGGCTACAGCGCCCTGCATTCATTTGTCCCGGTCTGCCGCGTTACATCGACGCCCAGCGTCTTGATGGCATCGGGCAAGAGTGGTTTCAACAGCATGGCACAAGTCGTGGCTGCTGCCCAACATGCGCCCGGGTCCATTTCTTATTCAACACCGGGCGTCGGTGGCCTTCCACATATTGGAATGGCTGCATTCGCTAAAGTCATGGGCGTAGAAATGACGCACAAGCCCATGGCCGGTGCCGCTGCCGCCATCAAGGCCCTGAAAGAGGGTGAAGCTGAACTGATTGCTGAGCAACTTCCGACCGCCATTGCGCTGGCCAATGAAGGCGCACGGATCATCGGCGTGTTTGCTCAGACTCGGCTGAGTCACTTGCCCGATGTTCCGACCTTGATCGAGCAAGGCTGCAATCTCTGCTTTCAATCGTGGAATGTGCTGATGGCGCCCGCCAACACACCCACTGCAACGTTGCAGCGCTTGAGCGAAGCCTGCTTGGCCGCCTTGGTGGATGCCACGCCCGCCATGAATCAACAAATGGGCATCGACCCGGCCTATCTCGGCTCTGCACAAACGGCCACTTTCATTGCCGGCGAGCTTGATCGTGCCCATGAACTCGCGCGTCTGAGCGGACTGATCACTGGTAAGTAAGTTTAGAAATTTCAAAACCCATTGGAGACATCGTGAACAAAAGAATCATGCTTTTAGGTTTAGCCGCAATCTCGTTGACTTGTCAGTGGGGCTCGACCGCACTCGCACAGGCTTTCCCCAGCAAACCCGTCACCTTGGTCGTTCCCTACCCCGCCGGTGGTGGCGCGGACATCATTGCCCGCATGCTGGCCGAGTCGATGAAATCCACTTTGGGTCAATCCGTGACGGTCACCAACCGACCTGGAGGCCAGGGCACCATTGGCACCGCTGAAGTGCTGCGCATGCCGCCTGATGGCTACAACATCGTTTTAAGCGCTGCGGCCACCTTGACGGTTCAGCCGCACCGTCAAGACCTGCCTTACAACACACCGGATGACTACGACCCGATCATCAAAGCATCCAATCTGCCCATGGTGTTGGCCGTGCTGTCCAACTCCAACCTCAAAAGCGCCAAGCAGGCCTTGGAATTTGCCCGCACCAACCCCGGCAAACTCCGCGTCGGCACCCCTGGCAATGGCTCCATTGGCCATTTGATTGTGGCCAGCGTGAACACCAAAGCTAAAACCAAATTGGGGCATGTGCCCTATGCCAGTGGGGCTGAATCGATTCCCTCCATGTTGGGCGGGCACATTGAGGCGGTGGTCGCTCACCCCTCGGAGTTACTTCCCCACGTCAAGGCCAAAACGGTCACCGTCTTGGCTGTTTTTGAAGAGCAACGCAATCCCAACTTCCCTGATGCTCCGACCTTGCGTGAACTTGGCTACGACGTTGCCATGGGGGTCTACTACCCCATCGTGGCGCCCAAGGGCATGCCTGCAGACATCAAAGCGAAACTGTTCAAGGCCGCAAAAGATGCCATGGAAAGCCCATCCTTTAGCGCACAGGCTAAAGAGCGTGGCTACAACTTAGAGATCAAAGATCCAGAAACATTGCGCAAAGAGCTTTGGACTGCTTACCGTGAAAACGGGCAGTTGGTTACTGAATTGGGCATGGGGAAAAAATGACCGCTCGCATATCGGGGTTGCTTTGCGCCTTGTTCTTTGTCCTTTTAGGCGGGGGCCAGATGTACCTGGCGCCACGCTTGGCCGGGGGGCTTGGATTGAATGCGGCCGAACCGGGGCCGGGCTTGTTTCCCATGATGACCGGTGCGCTGATGTTCTTTTCGGCTGCGGCACTTTTGATTCAATTGCTTCAAGAAAGCCAGATCGAAGAAGCCGTAGAGTCGCGCTTCCCGCGAGACATCATTTTTTTGGTCGCAGCCATTGCGTTGTACATATTTCTCCTCCCGCGGGCAGGATTTTTTGTCGCTGCATTTTTATTGTTGCTGGGTGCATTGACTATTTTTAATATGCCCAGCATTTGGCGTCGCCTGCTCACAGCGGCATTGGCCACTGTAGTTTCCTATGGGGTATTTACGCTCGGTCTGAGCGTCAACATGCCCAATCCAACTTGGTTCAATTGATATGAATGCCTTTGAAGGACTGGCCTTTGGTTTTTCCATTGCGCTACAAGGTCAAAATTTACTCGCCTGTTTTGTGGGGGTGCTGATTGGAACGGTCGTTGGGGTTCTGCCAGGCATCGGTCCCATTGGGGCCATGGCGCTCTTGTTGCCCGTCACTTACAGCATGACGCCCGCAGGCGCCTTGATCATGCTGGCAGGTATTTACTATGGCTCCATGTATGGGGGATCGACGACCTCGATCTTGCTCAAGGTGCCCGGTGAAGTCTCCTCGGTCATCACCACCATTGACGGTTATGAAATGGCACGCAAGGGCCGCGCTGGTGCTGCCCTGTTTGTCGCTGCGGTAGGCTCCTTTGTGGCCGGCTCCATCGGCATCTTGGGTTTGGCCTTCTTGGCGCCCGTGCTGGCCTCATCGGCCCTGCGCTTTGGTCCTCCAGAGTTCTTTGCGCTGTGCATCCTTGGATTGTTGGTGCTCTCCCGAATCACGGGTTCTTCATTGGTCCGTGCCGCCGTCATGGTGGCCTTGGGCCTGGGCTTGAGCACCGTCGGCATGGAGCCGATGTCAGGCGTTTCACGCTTTACCTTTGGCTCTCTTGAATTGGCACAGGGTCTGGAACTGGTACCGATTGCGATTGGTCTTTTTGGTATCGCAGAACTGTTGTCCTCTGCACATGACAAATTGATTTCCGTAAAGCCACTGAAAGTCAAATTAAAAGAGTTGCTTCCCACAAAGCTGGAGTGGAATCGCGCGCAATGGCCCATCGTTCGGGGCTCCGTACTGGGATTTTTGTTTGGACTCATTCCAGGACCCACGGCCATCATCGCAACTTTCAGCTCGTATGCACTAGAAAGAAAATTGTCCAAGCATCCCGAAGAGTTTGGACATGGGGCGATTGAAGGTGTTGCAGGGCCCGAGAGTGCCAACAACGGAGCGGCGCAAGGTGCGTTCATTCCATTATTGGCTTTGGGAATTCCCTTTGCACCGGCCTCAGCCATGTTGCTCACTGCGCTCTTGATTCATGGCGCCAAAACAGGCCCTATGCTGATGGTCGAAAGCCCGGAAATATTTTGGGGCGTCACCTCCAGCATGTACGTTGGCAACATCATGCTGTTGTTGCTGAACCTGCCCATGATTGGTGTTTTCGTCGCATTGCTGCGACTGCCCATGTATTTAATATCCAGCTTAGTGGCCTTGTTGTGCGTGGTCGGGACCTACGCCATCTCCAATAGCATTTTGGACTTGTGGGTGTTACTTCTCAGTGGCGTTGCCGGCTATGTTTTACGACAACTGAAATTTGAACCGGTCATTCTGTTGATGGCGCTGGCACTGGGCCCCATCCTAGAGCGCTCCTTTTTGCAGTCGCTCTACCTCACCCAAGGCAACTTGGAGGAGATCATGGCCCGGCCCATTTCGGGGGCCATGCTGACGATCGCCCTGGTGGTCCTGATCTATCCTTTGATTCGAAAATTGCCTACTCAGATTCAAAAACTCAGGGCACTCAAAGCCTAAGGAAGCCTCACTGCAAATGTTAAACCCATCCCTTATTCACGATCTGGCGCAACAACTTCAAACAGCACGCGCAACACAAACTCAACTGCGGCAGCTTTCCAAAGCTCACCCGCAGGCCACTTTGGCTTCGGCGTACGCCATCCAGGACGCTTGGCTGCAACTTGAACTGCAACAAGGCCGTTCAGTCAAGGGCCGCAAAATTGGACTGACCTCCAAGGCGCTTCAGCAAACCTTCAAGGCTGCGGAGCCCACGCATGCCTCCCTGATGGACGACATGTTTTTTACCGATGGCTCCGAATTGCCCATCCATCGGTTCATTGCCCCACGCATTGAATCCGAACTTGCCTTTGTGCTCCACAAACCATTGAAGGGACCTCACATCACATTGTTTGATGCTTTGGACGCTATCGCTTACGTCACTCCAGCCATTGAAATCATTGATTCCAGGATGGAATTGATTGACCCGCAAACGAAAGGTACGCGCAACGTCATCGATCAGGTGGCAGACTTTGCGGGTTGTGCAGGCATTGTGGTCGGTGGCCGACCCATGCGTCCCGACGCATTCGACATCAGCCGTGTGGGCGCCATTGTGTATAAAAATGGATCCATTGAAGATACAGGCGTGTCCGCCGCCGTCATGAATCACCCTGTGAATGCAGTGGTTTGGCTGGCGAACAAACTGACTGAAAGCGGCGAACATCTGCAAGCCGGTGAGTTGATCTTGGCTGGGGCCTTCACTCGACCAATGCCTGCGGGTTCAGGTGATAGCTTTCACATTGATTTCGGGGCCTTGGGGTGCATCGGATTTAAATGGGCTTAAGTCCAAAAGAAAATTGTATGTGCGTTTGGAGAGAACGCGTGTCTTTTCGCTAGATTACTGCCATGGGCCTGATTGAGCCTATCGGGAACGAAGTGGTTCTACCATCAAGCCCGCAATTTGCTGCACACCGGGCACTGCGCATGGCGCGCAATGCTTACCTCGCTCCAGTCCATGTGACGCGCATCCAGCATCAGCAGCCGTCCGGCGAGTGAACTGCCCGCGTGGCCGATCAGTTTCAGCGCTTCAGCGGCCTGCATGCTGCCGATGATGCCCACCAGCGGCGCAAACACGCCCATCGTGGCGCAACGGGTTTCTTCGGGCGCGGGTTCGGGGGGGAAGACGCAGGCGTAGCAAGGTGACGTGGGCTGGCGCGGATCGAATACCGAGACCTGCCCGTCCATGCGAATCGCCGCGCCCGAGACCAGCGGTTTGCCGTGTCGCATGCAGGCCAAATTCACGGCATGGCGGGTGGCAAAGTTATCACAGCAGTCCAGCACCACATCGGCCTGCGCCACCAATCGGTCCAAGAGCGCGGCGTCGGCACTCTCGGCCAAGGCAGTGACCTTCACGTCCGGGTTGATGGCGTGAATGGCTTGCTGCGCCGAATCCACTTTGAGTTGCCCGACGCGCTCCAGTGTGTGGGCAATTTGCCGTTGCAAGTTGGTGGCGTCCACCTCGTCGTGATCGACCAAGGTGATGTGACCGACACCGGCGCTGGCCAAGTACAAGGCCACCGGGGAGCCGAGGCCGCCGGCGCCGATCACCAGGGCATGGGCGGCCAAGATGTGCTCTTGGCCTTCAATCCCCAGCTCGTCGAGCAAGATGTGGCGCGAGTAGCGCAGCAGCTGGTCGTCGGTCATGACAGGTCAGAGTCGGTGAAGTGCCGCCGACTCAGTTGTCTTTTTTCTCTTCTTTGCGCACAGCCAAGGTTTTGCTCACCAAGACCGTCTGGCCTTTGAGTTGGTTCAAGGCTTGATTCAACTGGAAGTCTTTGTCCGAGCCAAACTCGGGCGGGCGGCGCTCGGCCACGGGCTTTTTGGATTCTTCTTCCAGGCGTTTCATCGCGGTTTCACGAGCTTTTTCGCGTTCAGCATCTTTGGGCTCGGCTTCTTTGCCGTTGCCCAGGTGTTTTTCCAAATCCGCTTCACGGGTGCGCAGTACGGCAAACGGGCTGCCGTTTTCGGTTTCGTCCACCATCACATCGGGGACGATGCCTTTGGCCTGAATCGAACGGCCGCTGGGCGTGTAGTAACGCGCGGTGGTGATTTTCAGCGCCGTGTCGGGCCCCAGTTGGCGCACAGTTTGCACAGAGCCCTTGCCAAAGGTCTGACTGCCCATCAGGGTGGCGCGTTTGTGGTCTTGCAGGGCGCCGGCGACGATCTCGCTGGCCGAGGCCGAGCCTTCATTTACCAACACCACCAAAGGGATCTTCTTGAAAGCGCCTTGCGTGGCTTGGGTCAAACGACCGATGGGGTCGTTGCTGGCGCTGCGGCGCCAAAATTGGGGTGAGGCTTTGTAGGTGAATTTGCTTTCTTCCAACTGGCCGTTGGTCGAGACCACGGTCACGTTCTCAGGCAAGAAGGCGGCCGACAAGGCCACCGCAGCATCCAGTAAACCGCCCGGGTCATTGCGCAAGTCCAGCACCAAGCCTTTGAGCTTGGGTTCTTGCTTGTACATCTCTTCGAGCTTGCGGGCAAAGTCTTCGACCGTGCGCTCTTGGAACTGCGAAACGCGAATCCAGCCCAGACCGGGTTCCACCACCTTGGCTTTGACCGATTGGGTTTTGATCTCTTCGCGCACGATGGTGACGGGGAACGTGCGGCTTTCTTCTTTGCGGAAAATCGTCAGCAGCACCTTGGTGTTGGGCTCGCCGCGCATGCGTTTGACGGCTTCGTTTAGCGTCAGGCCTTTGACAAAGGTGTCGTCAATCTTGGTGATCAGGTCGTTGGTTTTCAGGCCCGCGCGGTCAGCGGGTGAGCCCTCGATGGGCGAGACCACCTTGACCAAACCATCTTCCTGGCTGATTTCGATGCCGACACCCACAAACTTGCCGGAGGTGCCTTCGCTGAATTCTTTGTAGCTTTTCTTATCGAAATACTGGGAGTGCGGATCCAAGCTGGCGACCATGCCCGAGATGGCTTCGGTGATGAGTTTTTTCTCGTCCACCGGCTCGACATAATCGCTCTTTACCATGCCAAAGACGGCGGCGAGTTGTTGCAACTCTTCCAGCGGCAGGGGGGCAAAAGCACCGCGCGCCGCAGTTTGCAGCGACACGGTGGTCAGCGCACCGGCCATGGCACCCACGGCGATCCAACCGGCAATTTTCAGTTTTTGTCCCATAGTCCTCGACCTTCAGCGATTCGATAATTCAAACCAATATACACCCAGGCTGCCATTGGGGCAGAGGGCCTGCGCAGAGCAGGCCCATTGCCCTTATTTCGCCCCAACTTCGTCCGGCTTCAAGCCTTGCTTTGGCTGGCCACGGCCGCCGCCGCTTGGGCGGCCGCTTCGGCATCGCCCAGGTAGTAATGGCGAATGGGCTTCAGGTTGGCGTCCAGCTCATACACCAGCGGGATGCCGTTGGGAATGTTCAAGCCCACGATGTCGACGTCAGACACCTCGTCCAAGTACTTGATCAAGGCGCGGATCGAGTTGCCGTGGGCGGCCACCACAATGCGTTTGCCCGACAAGATGGCCGGGGCCATGGTGTCGTTCCAATAGGGCACGACGCGGGTCACGGTGTCTTTCAGGCATTCAGTCAGTGGCGGATGTTCCGGGGCCATGTTGGCGTAGCGCAAGTCGCTGCCTTCATAGCGCGGGTCGTTCAATGCCAGCGCCGGTGGCGGTACGTCGTAGCTGCGGCGCCAGGCCAGCACTTGGTCGTCGCCATACTTTTTGGCGGTCTCGGCTTTGTTCAGGCCTTGCAGCGCGCCGTAATGGCGCTCGTTCAAGCGCCAGCTGTTGGTCACCGGCAGCCAGTGGCGCTCCATCTCGTCCAGCGTCAGCCACAGCGTGCGGATGGCGCGGCGCAAGACGCTGGTGAAAGCCATGTCGAATTCATAGCCTTCGGCTTTGAGCAGGCGTCCCGCTTGGCGGGCCTGGGCTTCGCCCGTGGGGGTCAAATCCACATCGGTCCACCCGGTAAAGCGGTTTTCCAGATTCCAGGTGGATTCGCCATGGCGAATCAGGACAATTTTGTACATGGTGAAAGGTCAAATAATCCAACAAAAAAACTTGTCAGCCTCTCATTTTAGAATCCCCAGGTCCGGCGTAGCTTTCAAAGCTCCACCAATTTCTTCTTTTAAAGGCTTTTTGTGAAATTTTTTCTCGATAACTGGATGCTGCTGGTCATTGCTTTGACTTCGGGGGCGGCGCTGTTGTTGCCTGTATTGCTCCAAGGTGCGGCCTCAGGTTTGAGCACGGCACAAGCGGTGCAGCTGATCAACCGCGAAAAAGCGGTGGTGATTGACGTGTGCGAGCCCGAAGAATTTGCCCAAGGCCATGTGGCTGGCGCCAAAAATGTGCCCCTGGCCCAACTCGAAGCCCAATTGCCCAAGTTGGTGAAAAATAAAACCACCCCTGTGGTGATGCTGTGCCAAGCCGGTTCGCGTGCCGCACGCGCCGCATCGCAAGCCCAAAAATGGGGTTACACCCAAGCTCAGCCTTTGGCCGGCGGCCTCAAAGCCTGGCGCGAAGCGAGTTTGCCCATCGACAAAGCCTGAAGGACCTCTGCACCATGCAACACGTCAAGATGTACACCACCGCCGTTTGCCCCTACTGCGTGCGGGCTAAACAAATCCTCAAGTCCAAGGGCGTGGAGCAGATCGAAGAAATTCGCATCGACACCGACGCTGCGCAGCGCGAGCACATGATGCAAGTCACCTCGCGCCGCACGGTACCGCAAATTTTCATTGGCGACACGCATGTGGGTGGCTGTGACGATTTGGTGGCTCTGGACGCCCGTGGTGGCTTGGTGCCTTTGCTGCAAGGCGCTTGACACCCTGCTGTCACTGAACGCGATTTGCGTTCGTTCATAATCAGTTGTCCCGAAAAGCCCGCGCGAAGGCGCGGCTGAACGGCAATTCTTCCCCTTCCTTCCATCTCTTTCATCGAGTTTTCCATGGCCGACTTAGATCCCATTTTCCAAATCCAACGCGTGTACCTGAAAGAGGCTTCGTTGGAGCAGCCCAATTCCCCCGCCATCTTGCTCGAGCAGGAGCAACCCAGCGTGGACATCCAGTTGGGTGTGGAGTCTTTGCCAGTGGCTGAAGGCGTGTTTGAGGTCAGTGTGACCGCCACCGTGCACACCAAAATTGGCGACCGGACCGTGTTCTTGGTTGAATGCAAGCAAGCTGGAATTTTTGAAATCCGCAATCTGCCTGATGACCAAATGGGAGCCATCATGGGCATCGCTTGCCCGCAAATCGTCTACCCTTACCTGCGTGGCAACGTGGCCGATGTGGTCACCCGCGCGGGCTTCCCGCCCGTGCACTTGGCCGAGATCAACTTCCAAGCCATGTTCGAGCAGCAGCAAGCCCAAGCGGCCGAGCAAGCTGCTGCGGCCCCACAAGTTCAGTAAACCGCTGAAAGCCCTGCGCATGCCCATCACCTTTTTGGGTGCCGGCGCTTGGGGCACGGCCTTGGCCATCAGCGCAGCGCAGCAAGGGCACGATGTGCTTTTGTGCGCCCGTGATGCGCAGCAGGCCCAAGCTCTGCGCCAAGCGCGCGAAAACACCCGGTATCTGCCGGGTTTTTCGTTTCCGCCCAGCTTGCAAGTCGCCCAGTCCGATCCGCAACGGGTGGCGCAGCAGGCTTCGCGCCATGATCTGGTGATCGTCTCCACCCCCATGGCGGGCTTGCGCGAAACCTTGACGGCTTTGAACGGTTGCGCTGCGCCCGTGGCCTGGTTGTGCAAAGGCTTTGAAGCCGTCGCCCCAGGTGCCCCCGCCAACGCGACCGGGCTGATGGCCCACGAGGTATGCGCCCAGGTGGCGCCGCAGCTGCTGTCGGGTGTGCTCAGTGGCCCCAGTTTTGCGCAAGAAGTCGCCCGCGGCCAGCCCACCGCCTTGGTGGCCGCCAGCCAACAGGCGCTGGTGCGCGATGCCTTGGTCGACGCCTTTCACAGCCCGTCGCTGCGCGTGTATGCCAACGACGATATCGTGGGCGTGGAAGTCGGCGGCGCCGTGAAAAATGTGTTGGCCATTGCCACCGGTTTGTGTGACGGATTGAATCTGGGCCTGAACGCCCGTGCCGCACTCATCACCCGCGGCTTGGCCGAAATGTCGCGCCTGGGCTTGGCGCTGGGCGCACGCGCCGAGACCTTCATGGGCTTGTCGGGTTTGGGTGATCTGGTGCTGACGGCCACTGGCGACCTGAGCCGCAACCGGCAAGTGGGCTTGCTGCTGGCGCAAGGTCAAACCTTGGCCCAAGCCGTGGCCTCGCTCGGCCACGTGGCCGAAGGCGTGTACAGCGCCCGCACCGTGCTGCAACGCGCCCGCAGCCTGGATGTGGACATGCCCATCACCGAAAACGTGGTGGCTTTGCTGGACGGCCAGTTGACGCCTGCGCATGCCGTGCAAGCCCTGATGGGGCGTGGGCCGCGGGGCGAGGCGGTTTAAGCTGGGCGCTCACTGCTTCAGCAGTGGGGCTCGCTCAGGCAATGGATGTCGCTCAGGCAATGGATTGAATTTTTCGAAATCGTACATACAATGTACGCATGATCGAATTTGAATGGGATGCAGTCAAAGCTGTAGCTAACCTCAAAAAAAACCATGTTTCTTTTGAAGAGGCCAAGTCGATTTTTTTCGATGAATTCGGCGTCCAGTTCTTTGATGAAGCCCACTCGGCCAGTGAAGACCGCTTTTTGATGTTGGGCATGAGTTCAACCGCAAGGTTGCTTCTCGTTTGCCATTGCGAGCGGGATCATGGCACCAAAATTCGAATCATCTCGGCACGCAAGGCCACCCAGCGCGAAAGCGCGTTTTACAAAGGTGCACACGCATGAAAGCAGAATACGACCTCGCCACGTTGAAGTCGCGCAAAAACCCCTATGCCTCCAAGTTGAAAAAGCCTGTGACGATGCGATTGTCCGAGGACGTGGTGAAGTATTTCAAAGGCATGGCCGATGAGGCCGGTGTGCCCTACCAAAGCCTGATCAATTTGTATCTGCGCGACTGTCTTGCCAACAGCCGAAAAGTGCAAATCAACTGGCCCAAGGCCGCTTAACGCCGTCAGCGCGAGAAGCGCAGCGACGCGGCGATCAAATCTCCAAGTTATCAATCAAGCGCGTGTCGCCCAAGCGAGCCGCGCCCAGAACTACCAGGTCGTCGCCGGCTTGCGGCGCTTGCAAGTCCAAGCGTCGACGTACCGTCAAATAGTCTGGCTTCCAGCCGCGCGCGGTAAGGGCTTGCATCGCTTGGGCTTCCAGTTGCGGCAGGTGCTGCGCCAAGCCATTTGCACTGGCCAGTGCGTCACGGCCCAACTCGCGCAGCGCCAGCGACAAATGCAGCGCTTCGGCGCGCTCGGTCTCAGACAAATAACCGTTGCGTGAACTCAGGGCCAAGCCATCCGCGGCCCGGCAAGTGGCGCCGCTGGCAATTTCGATAGGCAAGGCAAACTGACGCACCATCTGACGAATCACCATCAACTGCTGGTAGTCCTTCTTGCCGAACACGGCCGTACCTTGGGCCTTGCCCGCAAACACCGCCATGAAGAGCTTCATCACCACGGTGGACACGCCGGTGAAAAAGCCGGGGCGAAAGTGGCCTTCCAAGATATCGGCCAGCACCGGATCGGCGTGGACTTTGAAGGTTTGCGGCTCGGGGTACAGATCATGTTCACGCGGTGCAAACAGCACATCGCAACCAGCGGCTTGCAGTTGGGCGCAGTCTCGCTCCCAGGTGCGGGGGTAGCTGTCAAAGTCCTCGTGCGGCAAAAACTGCAGTCGGTTCACAAAAATACTGGCCACGGTGCAGTCGCCCAGCGGCTTGGCTTGCGTGATCAATGCAATGTGACCGGCGTGCAAGTTGCCCATGGTGGGCACAAAGGCCGGGTGCTGGGCGCTGGCCAGTTGCTGACGCAGTTCGGGAAGGGTGTGGACGATACGCATTTAAAAGTCTGGATGAAGTGGGGTGAAACAGGGCTTACCAAGCGTGCACGGCATTGTCTGGAAAGCTGCCGTCTTTGACGGCGCGCACGTAGGCGCTCATGGCCTCTTGTACGGTACTGGCTTCGTTCATGAAGTTGCGCACGAATTTGGGGTTCTTGCCCAGGTTGATGCCGAGCATGTCGTGCATCACCAGCACCTGGCCGGCGGTGCCGCAGCCCGCGCCAATGCCGATGGTGTGGCAGCGCGTCAATTCTGTGGTGAGCTGGGCCGACACGTCGGCGGGCACCATCTCCAGCACCAGCATGCTGGCGCCGGCGTCTTGCAGCGCCAGGGCGTCGCGCCGCAGGGCTTGGGCCGAGGATTCGCTGCGACCTTGCACCCGATAGCCGCCCAGGGCATGCACGGTTTGCGGCGTCAGGCCCAGGTGCGCGCACACCGGGATACCGCGCTCGACCAGAAACCGCACCGTCTCGGTGGTCCAGCCGCCGCCTTCGAGTTTGACCATGTGCGCGCCCGCCTGCATCAGCACGGTGGCGCTGCGCAAGGCTTGTTCGCGCGATTCTTGGTAGCTGCCAAAAGGCAGGTCGCCAATCACCCAGGCCGTGCCTTGCACCCGGCGCAGGCCACGGGCCACGCTTTCGGTGTGGTATCGCATGGTGTCCAGCGTGACCGGTACGGTGCTGGGCAGGCCTTGGCAGACCATGCCCAGGGAGTCGCCGACCAAAAGGCATTCCACGCCTGCCGCGTCGGCCACGGCGGCAAAGGTGGCGTCGTAGGCGGTGAGCATGGTGATTTTTTCGCCCCGCTCACGCATCTCTTGCAAACGCGGCAGGCTCACTGGGCGGCGCGCCGGCAAGGGCGAAGCCGCAGGCAAGGTGCCGTAGGGTGTAGCGAGATTCGGTGTCGAGGCCGCAGGATCGGGGTGTGACATGGGCAAAAACTGTGGGGCGCCACAGTGAAAAAGTGTTGAAAGCAAGGACAGGCGCTCAGGCCGGGGTGTAAGCCAGGCGCACATAAATGGGCGCAAAGGCTTCGGCCTGGGTGATTTCAATCAGGGTTTCTTTGGCCAGTTCGAGCAGGGCAATGAAGGTCACCACCAGCACCGGTGTGCCTTGGGTCGGGTCAAACAAGTGCTCGAATTCAACGAACTTGCGCCCTTGCAGGTGTTTGAGCACGATGCTCATGTGCTCGCGCACGCTCAGTTCTTCGCGGCTGATTTTGTGGTGCTGCACCAGGGTGGCGCGCTTGAGAATGTCGCGCCAAGCGTCTTGCAGTTCGACCAGATGCACGTCCGGAAAACGCGGCTGCAGGCTTTGCTCGATGTAGACCTGCGCCTTGATGAAGTCGCGCCCGAAGTGCGGCATCTCGTTCAGGCGCATGGAGGCCAGCTTCATTTGCTCGTATTCGAGCAGGCGGCGCACCAGCTCTGCACGCGGGTCTTCGGGCTCTTGGCCTTCGGGTACTTTTTTGGGCGGCAGCAGCATGCGCGATTTGATCTCGATCAGCATCGCGGCCATCAGCAGGTATTCGGCCGCCAACTCCAGGTTGTGCTTGCGTATTTCCTCGACATAGCTCAGGTATTGGCGCGTGACCGCCGCCATCGGGATGTCCAGAATGTTGAAGTTTTGCTTGCGGATCAGGTACAGCAGTAAATCCAACGGGCCTTCAAAAGCTTCTAAAAAAACCTCCAGCGCATCCGGTGGAATGTACAGGTCGCTGGGCATGGAAAACAAAGGCTCGCCATACAAACGCGCCACCGCCACATGGTCGACAGCCAAGGGCATGCCGACGCCATCAACGACTGCCGTCGCCTCCGGCGCAGCCAAATGGGGGTGAGTGCTCATGCTCGCAGGGCGATCACAGTCTGGGCTTTAAGCCAAGGTCTGGTAGACGTAGGGCTTTTGCGACACGCGGCCGGACTGAAAGTCTTGTTGCTCATTGCGGCTGACTTGTTTGTCCCACAGCAGTTCACGGCCTTGGCGTTGTTCGGCTTCCAGCACAGGCTTGTCGGCCTTGAGTTGGTCAATGAACTGGGTAGTGTCTGAACGGTAGTCAGGACGGCGAAACAGGTGGAAGGCCATGGGGGGAATCTTTGTAGAAAAAGGAATTGCAGTGATTTTACCGGGCGCCCGTGTCGGCAAGCTGACGCGGTGGCTGATGCAGGGTGATGGCCAACTCCACACCTTGCGCGACATCCACCGCCAGCTTGGGTGAGAGCAGGGCCAGCAAGCCACTGCGCAGGGCAATGTCGCGGGGCTGGTGCATCAGGCCACAGACCACCAAGTGGACGTTTTTCTTGCCACACAACAGGACAAAGTCGAGCAGGGCTTCAGCGCCTGAAGAGTCCATGTAGATCACATTCTTCATGTCCAGCACCACGGTTTTCAGCGATGACGCGGGGGGCATGGCTTCTTCAATGGTTTCCAGTAATTGAACCGCGCCGAAAAACAAGGCGCCGTACAGCCGCCAGGCTTTGATGCTTTCTTCGTGTTCCAGCAGGCCGGGTTGGTCGAGCACACTGACCTCCTCCAAGCGAGTCAGGTTGGCGATGCGGTAAATGAAGGTCAACCCGGCTGCAAAAATACCGACCTCGACCGCCACCGTCAAGTCCACCACCACGGTGAGAATGAACACGGCCAACAAAGTGGCGCGGTAAGGCAGGCGGAACTGGCCGAGATGGGCAAAGGCCTTCCAGTCGCCCATGTTCCAAGCCACAAACATCAGGATGGCGGCTAGCGCCGCCAAAGGCACGTCGTTCGCCAAGGGGGCCGCCACCAGGACCACAAGCAATAAGGTCACGGCATGGACCATGCCTGCGATCGGGCTGGTGGCCCCGCTTTTAATGTTGGTGACTGTGCGGGCAATGGTGCCGGTGGCGGGCATGCCGCCAAAAAATGGGGTGATGAAATTGGCCACGCCTTGGGCCATCAGTTCTTGGTTCGGGTCGTGCCGGTCACCGATCAAGCCGTCGGCAATGCGGGCGCAGAGCAGCGACTCGATGGCGCCGAGCAAAGCCAGGGTGAGAGTGGGCATGACCAAATACTGAGCGCTGGCCCAGCTGAATTCGGGCCATTGAAATTGCGGCAAGGCCGCAGGAATGCCGCCAAATTTGCTGCCAATGGTCTCCACAGGCAAGTCCAGCGCCTTAACCGCCAAGGTGGCCAGCACCAGCGCCACGATGGAGCTGGGTACGCTGGGCATCCAGGTTGCATTGCCCCGCTCGGCCATCAACACGCCCATGCGCTGCCAACCCACTATCAAAGACAGCGAGGCCATGGCGACCAACACGGTCGGTACGCTGGCGCTCGGCGCAGCTTGGGCTAACGACTGGAGCATGCCCACAAAGTGAGTTGGCATATTGCTCACGGGTAGACCCAAAAAGTCTTTGATCTGCGACAGCATGATCAACACCGCAATGCCGTTGGTAAAGCCAATCACCACCGCCACCGGAATGAAGCGGATCAAGTTGCCCAAGCGCATCAAGCCCATGGCAAACAGCAGCACGCCCGACATGGCCGTGGCGAGGATCAGATTGGCCAAGCCATAACGCTCCAAGATACCGTAGACGATGACGATGAACGCGCCCGCCGGGCCGCCAATCTGTACCTTTGAGCCGCCCAGGGCCGAAATCAAAAAACCCGCAATGATGGCGGTGAACAAGCCCGCCTCAGGCTTAAGACCTGAGGCGATGGCAAACGCCATGGCCAGGGGCAGCGCTACGACGCTCACGGTGATGCCCGCGCCCACATCGGTGATCAAGCGCTGTCGGTTGTAGCCGGCCAGTGCATCCAGCAGGCGGGGTCTAAAGTGAACCGGTGCAGTCATGGGTGTGAGGCTTTGAGGGCGTTAAAGGGAGTGGTCCTGGGTCGGCTCGGCCCAGTGACGCACATCGTCTAAAAGAGGCCTGAGGCACAACATCCACAGCATCACGGCCAGTGGCAAAGTGGTGATGTAACCGCCATATTTAAAGCCCAGGGCACCCGCTAAACCGCCCGCAAAAAAGCCACCAATCAGCGTCATTTGCAGACGCAGACGCGAGCGATCGGCCAACACGCGAGGTGCTGATGGGTTGCGGTTGATGTAGAGCAGTTTGCCCAACTCGATCCCTAAGTCGGTGACCAGGCCGGTGATGTGGGTGGTGCGGATTTCGGCTTTGGAAATTTTGGTGATCACCGCGTTTTGCAGTCCCATCATGAAGCACAGCAAAACCACGGTGAGTGGCAGAAAAATGGAGGCCATGCTGTTCAAGGCGGCGCCAAACAAGCCGAACATCAACAGCGCCACGCTCTCAAGCAGCAAAGGCAGGCTGTAGCTGCTGCGCAAGCGGTGCTGAAAGCCCCAGTTGACCAGCATGGCGGTGCACATGGCGCCCAACACAAAAGCCAGCAAGCTGATCAGGCCGGTTGCAGCCACGGCCAAGCGTCCCAGCACCAGATCGTCTGCGATGGAGGAGACGATACCGGTCATATGCGAGGTATAGCGGCCCACGGCCAAAAATCCACCGGCGTTGGTGGCGCCTGCAACGAAACAAAGCACCACACCCAATCGAACATTGGCGGGGGCTGTGCGCTGGATGGCTGTCCACCCGTGGATCAAAGGGAACATGCTGAGCCCTTGTTGCAGTGAAGGGTCTGTTCCATCGTGCCCGATCAGTGAATCCGCATGCCGGGTTTGGCGCCGGGCCAGGGGTGCAGCACATGGATGCCGGGTTCGGCATTTTCGTCGGCATGGCTGGCGGCCAGCACCATGCCTTCAGACACGCCAAACTTCATCTTGCGCGGCGCCAGGTTCGCCACCATCACGGTGAGTTTGCCGATCAGGTCTTCGGGCTTGTACATGCTGGCGATGCCAGAGAACACATTGCGCATGCGGCCTTCGCCCACGTCCAGCGTCAGGCGCAGAAGTTTGACCGAGCCCTCCACCGGCTCGCAGTTGACGATCTCGGCGATGCGCAGATCGATCTTGGCGAAGTCGTCGATGCTGATGGTGGGGGCAATGTCTTCACCACCGGGGATCAGGGCGGGAACCACCGGCTCGGGCGCTTCAAACAAGGCGTCGAGTTGTTTGGTATCGACACGCTGCATCAAGTGCTGATAGGCCTGGATGCCATGACCTGCACCCAGCAGGGTTTGCGCTTGCGCGAAAGTAAAGGGCGAGACTTTCAAGAAAGTTTCGACCTGCGCCGCTAAGGCGGGTAGCACCGGCTTGAGTAGCAAGCTGAGCAGGCGAAACGCCTCGATGCAGGCCGTGCACACATCGTGCAGGCGGGCATCCATGCCTTCTTGTTTGGCCAATTCCCAGGGCTTGTTCTGGTCGACATAGGCGTTGACCTTGTCGGCCAGCAGCATGACTTCGCGCAGGGCTTTGCCGTATTCACGCGCTTCGTACAAATCGCTGATCGCCGGTGTGGCCGCTTGCAGCGCAGCCAGCAAGGCTTGGCCATCGGCGCTCATGGTGCCCAATTGGCCATCAAAGCGCTTGGCAATAAAGCCGGCCGAGCGCGAAGCGATGTTGACGAACTTGCCAATCAAATCGCTGTTCACGCGCGCCAGAAAATCGTCGGCATTGAAGTCGATGTCTTCGTTGCGGGCTGAGAGCTTGGCCGCCAGGTAATAGCGCAGCCACTCTGGGTTCATGCCCAGACTCAGGTACTTGAGTGGGTCCAGTCCGGTGCCGCGGCTCTTGCTCATCTTCTCGCCGTTGTTCACGGTCAGAAATCCGTGCACAAACACATTGTCTGGCGCTTTGCGGCCGCTGAAATGCAGTATGGCCGGCCAGAACAGGGTGTGGAAGGTGACGATGTCCTTGCCAATGAAGTGGTACTGCTCCATCTTTGGGTCGGCCATATAGGCGTCATAACTTTCGCCGCGTTTGTCCAAGAGGTTTTTCAGTGAAGCCAGGTAGCCAATGGGCGCGTCCAGCCAGACATAGAAATACTTGCCCGGCGCATCGGGAATCTCGATGCCGAAGTAAGGCGCGTCGCGGCTGATGTCCCAGTCGCCCAGGCCTTCGCTCTTGGAGCCGTCCGGGTTGGTGCGCACCGAGAACCATTCTTTGATTTTGTTCGCCACCTCGGGCTGCAGTTTGCCGTCCTGCGTCCACTTTTCCAGGTAGGCCACGCAGCGCGGATCCGACAGCTTGAAGAAAAAGTGCTCGGAGCTTTTCAATTCTGGCCTGGCGCCGCTCAGCACCGAGAAAGGGTTGATCAGGTCGGTAGGCGCGTATACGCTGCCGCAGACTTCGCAGTTGTCGCCGTACTGGTCTTTGGCGTGGCACTTGGGGCATTCGCCCTTGATGTAGCGGTCGGGGAGGAACATGTTCTTCTCGGGGTCGAAGAACTGCTCAATAGTCTTACGCTCGATCAGCGTGCCGCCTGCGCTTTCGGGCAGGTCGCGCAGGTCGCGGTAAATCTGCTGCGCCAGTTGGTGGTTCTCTGGCGCGTCTGTGCTGTGCCAGTTGTCAAAGGCAATGTGAAAACCGTCCAGGTACTGTTTGCGCCCGGCAGCGATGTCAGCCACAAACTGCTGCGGTGTGATGCCAGCCTTCTCCGCCGCGATCATGATGGGCGCGCCGTGCGTGTCATCCGCACCCACGAAGTTCACCGCATGACCCTGCATGCGCTGAAAGCGCACCCAGATATCGGCCTGGATGTACTCCATGATGTGGCCAATGTGGAAATTGCCGTTGGCATACGGCAGGGCAGTGGTGACGAAAAGCTGGCGGGGCGCGTGGGGGGCAGACATGGAATGACAACTTGTAAGGGAATCAGTGATTTTAGGGTTTGTTGTCCTGGCTTATCGGTAAACTGCGCCTCAATTGTTGAAAGAACCTCATGGCTACCCCCGAACAACTGCTTTTCGCCTTGCAAACCGTCATTGATCCGAACACAGGCAAGGACTTTGTCACCACCAAACAACTCAAAAATCTGATCGTCGAAGCGGGTCATGTGTCCTTTGACGTCGAGTTGGGTTATCCCGCCAAAAGCCAAATCCCTGCCCTGCGTAGCGCTTTGATGGCCGCAGCACAGGGTGTGACGGGGGTCGTGAGCGTCGCGGTCAATGTGACGGTGAATATCGTCGCCCATACGGCTCAGCGAGGCGTGGCTTTGCTGTCGCAGGTGAAAAACATCGTGGCCGTGGCCTCAGGCAAGGGCGGCGTGGGCAAGAGCACCACCGCAGTCAATTTGGCACTCGCACTGGCGGCCGAGGGCGCCAAGGTGGGTTTGTTGGACGCCGACATTTACGGCCCGAGCCAGCCGATGATGATGGGCATTCAAGGCCGCCCTGACAGCGAAGACGGCAAAACCATGGAGCCGATGGAAAACTATGGCGTGCAGGTCATGTCGATTGGTTTTTTGGTGAACCAGGACGAGGCCATGATCTGGCGCGGCCCCATGGCCACCCAGGCGCTGGAGCAATTGCTGCGCCAAACCAACTGGAAAGAGCTCGATTATTTGATCGTCGACATGCCTCCCGGTACCGGCGACATCCAGCTCACGCTGTCTCAGCGCGTGCCCATGACGGGTGCGGTGATCGTCACCACCCCGCAAGACATTGCGCTGTTAGACGCTAAGAAGGGCGTCAAGATGTTCGAAAAGGTGGGCGTGCCGATTCTGGGCCTGGTGGAGAACATGGCTGTGCACGTGTGCACGAACTGCGGCCATGTGGAACACATTTTTGGCGCTGATGGGGGCAAGAAGATGGCCGCCGAATACGGCATGGATTATTTGGGTGCTTTGCCCCTGAATATGCAAATTCGTGTGCAAGCTGACAGCGGTAAGCCCACGGTGGTGGCTGACCCTGATGGGGAAATGGCCCTGATTTACAAGGCTATGGCGCGGCAAGTGGCAGTCAAGATTGCGGCCAAGGCGAAAGACTTTTCCAGTAAGTTTCCAAGCATCAAAATCAGCAAGGACACGTGATGGGTTAACCTGCTCGCATGAGCACCCATTACGAATCTTTGCAGCAAAGCGCTGCCTACCTCGACGGTTTTAACGTGGAGGCCCCGCTGGAGCTGGGCGCCAAGGACATCTGGCCGCGCAAGCCCGGCTTTTTTATTCGTCATGTGCCCGGCACTGCGGCCCCCAATTTACCTGAAGAGCCTGCTCAACCCCTGCCCGATGCCCAAGGTGAGGTCATAGCGACTCAGCCTGAATTGGTGCTGCCCCAGCGCAGTCTGTGCGTGGGCCAGTTCGGTTTGGTGCCGGCGTGGGTCAAGTCGGCGTCAGACGCCAAGCTGCGCTCGACCAAGTTGGTCAATGCGCGCCACGAGACTGTCACCACTTCGAATAACTTTCGCGATGCTTGGCTCAGTGGGCAACGCTGCATCGTGCCGATGATGGCGTTCTTTGAAGACGATTACCGCCCCGGTAAAGCCGTGCCCACGCGCATTTCCCGCATCGACGGCAAACCCATGGGCGCGGCCGGTGTGTGGTGCCGCTGGGTGGGCGCGGGGGATGAAGAAATCATCAGCTTTACCTTGCTCACGGTCAACGCCAACAGCCACGCTTTGATGCACCGCTACCAAAACCCGGGCTCTGAAAAACGCATGCCGGTGATTTTGAGCGAGGGCGCCTATGACGCCTACCTGTCAGCCCGGCCCGAGAAAGCCAAAGAGTTCATGCGCCCGTTTGGCGCCGAGCGACTGCGGGCCAACCCCTGGGAATGAATGCACGAGCGCCTTCGCTCGATCAAATGTATTTGAGACACAATCTGGCTGAACAATTGAATTGCGGTGTAAAGGTAAGCCATGGCCAAAAAATCCAGTCAGTCCTTAGACCTTGCATTGGCGCGCTCTGACGAGGTGTTTGAAAAAGCGGCCGAAGTCTTTCGTGTGATGGCTGCACCCATGCGGCTGCGAATCATCAGCGCCTTGTGTCATGGTGAAAAAAATGTCGGTGAGCTGCTGGCTGAAATTGACACCACGCAACCGAATATGTCGCAGCACCTGAGCACCTTGTACCAGGCGGGCGTGTTGGGCAAACGGCGCGACGGCGTGCAAATTTACTACCGCATCATCAACGAGCAGGTGGTGAACTTGTGCCGTTCAGTCTGCGTGCAAATTGCCATTGACGCGGATTGAACAGGTCGTCGAAGTATTCATCGGGTAAGCACGGGTATGGGTGCCCAATGACATGCATTAGTATTTATATAAGAACAAGCTAATGAATTTAAATAGTCATTTAATGATCTGACGGCTGACCTGAAAGTCAAAGAAGGTTTTGTGTCTTTTTGGCCTTGAGGGCCGCGGTATTTTTTTAATGGAGTCAAGCTCATGAAATTTACGTACACCTTGGCCGCCGCTGGCTTGCTGCTGGGCGCGGTGAGCGCATCGGCCCAGGCGCTGGACGCCTTGCAAGTGCGCAGCCTGGCGGCTTCCTGCTCGGCCTGTCACGGCACCAACGGTCACGCCCAACCCGGCATGATTTCTTTGGCCGGAACCCCCAGCCAGTTGACCGTGCAAAAAATGCAGGACTTCAAAGCCGGGCGAGCGCCTGGTGCCACCATCATGCATCAACTGGCCAAAGGCTACAACGATGCAGAGATCAACGCCATTGCGGCTTACTTTGCCGCACAAAAGAAATAAGGAGTTCAGCATGCAACGTCGTCATCTCTTGCAAACAGGCTCCGCCTTGGGCGCGGCGGGTTGGTTATCGGGTTGTGCCAGCATCGGCGGCAAAGGCCCTAAGGTGGTGGTCATTGGTGCCGGTTATGCCGGTGCCACGGCGGCCAAGTACATCCGCATGTGGTCCGATTACGGCATCCAGGTGACACTGGTCGAACCTAACGCCGCTTTCGTCTCTTGCCCCATGTCCAACTTGGTGTTGGGTGGCAGCAAGACCATGGCCGACATCACCACGCCGTATGACAACCTGGTTAAACGCCATGGCGTGCAATGGGTGCAAGACCGGGTGAGCAGCATCGATGTGGACAAGCGCACCGTGAAGTTGGCCGGTGGCTCGGAGCTGAGCTATGACCGGTTGATTGTTTCGCCCGGTGTCGACATGATGTGGGACAGTTTGCCCGGTATGCGGCAGCCTGGTGCGCAAGACAAAGTGCTGCACGCCTGGAAGGCTGGCCCACAAACCCTGGCGCTGCGCAAGCAACTTGAAGCCATGCCAGACGGCGGCGTGTTTGCCATGTCGATCCCCTTGGCGCCTTACCGTTGCCCGCCTGGACCTTATGAGCGGGCTTGCCAAGTGGCCGACTATTTCAGCAAAGCCAAACCGAAAAGCAAGGTGCTGATTCTGGACGCCAATGACGACGTGACCTCCAAAGGGCCGTTGTTCAAAAAAGCCTGGGCCGAGCGCTACAAAGGCATCATTGAGTACCGCAACAAACACAATGTCACGGATGTGGATGCCGCGACGCAAACCTTGAAGTTTGAGTTCAACGACGACCTCAAAGCCAATGTGTTGAATGTGATTCCCGACATGCGTGCCGGGGACATTGCCGTCAAAACAGGTTTGGCCACGGCCAATAAGCGCTGGTGCGAAGTGGACTTTTTGACCTTTGAATCCAAGGCGGCTAAAAATGTTCACGTGCTCGGCGATGCGATCCAGATCGCACCGGCCATGCCCAAGTCGGGCCACATGGCCAATCAACATGGCAAGGCCTGCGCGGCCGCGGTGGTCGCTTTGTTGACGGGTCAAAACGTGAATCCATCGCCTGTTTACAACAACACCTGCTACAGCTATGTCAGCGCCACCGATGTGGTGCATGTCTCCAGCGTGCACCGCTACGACGCTGAAAAGAAAACGATGCTCACCGTTCCGGGTTCTGGTGGGGTGTCTGCGGCGGCCAATGAATTGGAAGGTATTTACGCCTGGGCTTGGGCGCAAAACATCTGGGCCGACACCTTGGCTTGAGGGCAGCCGTCCTGCGGGTGCAAGTCCCGCTGCGAGCCAAGAGTCTGGCGCGAGCTGGACAAATGGTTACGTCACCGACTAAGGGCGATTCAGCTTAAACATTGGAAGCGGCCGGGGACGATCTACCGGGAGCTCAAAGCACTTGGTGCAGACGAAGATGTTGCAAAACGGGTGGCGGTGTACAGCCGCCGCTGGTGGCGCAACAGCGCTATGCTGTTGAATAATGTGCTGACAATCGCTTACTTCGACCGAATGGGCGTACCCCGACTCTCATGACCTCAAGCTCTCGAACCGCCGGGTGCGGACCCGCATGCCCGGTGGTGTGGCAGGGGTGTCTTCCATTGCGGGGGACCCCCTATGCCGATTGGATGCGGGGTGGGTTAAACCGGCCAGCCCATCTTGCGGTGCAGGCGCCAAGCCATGCAGGCACCCAGGCCAATGGCTATCAAAGTCAACCATGCGGTCAGCGCAAAGACCGATCCTCCCGTCATTCCTGCGCCCACCGTACAGCCTCCGGCCATCACGGCACCAAAGCCCATCAACAGCGCGCCGATCAGGTAGTGGCCCAGTTTATTTTCTGATTTAAAACCTTCCCAGCGAAAGTCACCGCCGATCACTGCGCCCACCCACGAGCCAAAAAAAGTGGCGGGCAGCAAACCGGCATCAAAGCCAAAGCGCGGCGCGGTGCCGGTAGACATCGCGCGCATCAGCATTTCGGCCGAGGCGCTGCTGAAGCTCAGGCTTTGAATTTGTACCGCTTCAAATGAATGGGACGCAATCAGTTGCGTCAAGCCCCAGCCCGCAGCAATGGCCAGACCTACACAGATCGCACCCAAGGCCAAACCCCAACTGCTCGCGTGTGTTTTGAAGAAAGCATAAACAGCCCACAAAAAGGCCACGCTGGCCAATAACAGTCCACCCGTGGCACCGAGACCACTCAATTGCAGCAAGTCGCGGCCAGGTCCTCCGTCGATCGGCCACCAGCCCACCAGTGCTTGCCGAGCCGGAGCCAACCAACCGGCGATGCTGGCCTGCACCGTGGCGGCAAAAACCAATCCGGCGAGCAGGGCGCGCAGGTTGCCGTTGGCCGACAAAATCAATAAGCGGCTGGCGCAACCGCGCGTCATGATCATGCCGGCGCCAAAACACAGGCCGCCCAACACCGCACCTGAAATGCTGCCCGGTTGCGCAATATAGCGTGAGGTGCTGGGTTGCAAGGCGCCTAGCCATACCAAGAGTTGCACGCCGAGTAAGCAGGCGGCAAAACCCAGAAACCAGACACTGAAACGTTCTCCCGGCCGTCCTTGGCAGCACTCAATGGCCGCCGCGCGAGCGCAAAATCGGGTGCGCTGGGCTGCCAGGCCAAAAATGAATCCCACCAGGGCCCCGGCCATGGCGAGAGCATTGGTGTCACCCCAGGTTTCTATCAGGCTTGCGATATCCAACAGCTTCTCCAATAATTCAACAGTTCTTTGCGGGTGAGTTTTTTCATGCCTTTATGCCCGTTCTCACCCAACCCTCTATTGTCACCACTTTAATTGCATGCCGTTTCCCCTTCAATTACCTTGCGCTTCACTTCTGCACCGGCGTGACTGCCTGCGCCTGATAGCCGCCACCAGTCTGTCGTGCCTGCCCTTGGCTTTACGCGCCGCCGATGGCTCAGGGGGTTGGTTGCCCGCGGCGCAATCCTTGCGCGACGAGTTGTCGCAGGCCTTGCGCAAAAAACAACCCCTGTTGGTGATGGTCAGTTTGGAGGGCTGTATATACTGCAAAATGGCACGGCAAAGTCATTTGGTGCCGATGCATCAAGGCGGCGCACCCGTGGTGCAAGTGGATTTTCGAAGTCCTCAAGCCGTGCTGGATTTTGCGGGCAAACCGACCACGCACGATGAACTGGCTCGGCTGTGGAAAGTCACGGTGACACCGACCCTGCTTTTCTTCGGGCCTGGCGGGCGTGAAGTTGCTGAGCGCATGGAGGGCGGCTACTTGCCTGATTTTTATGGCAGCTATCTGGACGATCGCTTGGTTAAAGCGCGGACCCAACTGTAAAAACTTAACCCCTGCAAAAGGCGCGCAACATGAAAACAAGCCCGGGCTTACTATTAGTGTGCATTTTGAACTTGCTCTGCATGGCGATGGCGCATGCACAGCCAGCCATTTTCCAGGGTGCCGATATGAAGTTGGGTGCGCAGTTGATACAGGAACATCAATGTGCGAGTTGTCATGTAAACAAGGTCGGCGGCAATGGCGATGCGATCTACAAACTGCAGGGCCGGATTCAAACACCTGCTTTGCTGCGTGGCATGGTGGAACACTGCAACACCGAGCTCAACCTGAGCTTGTTCCCTGAAGAGGTGACTGCGGTGGCGGCCGTATTGAGTCGAGATCATTACCGGTTCAAATGAAAGTCCTGCTCGATCCTTGGAACGCATCAAAAGGGATTCAAACCTAGGGAATATCCTGAGAGATGGAAGGTGCTGGCGGCTCCCTTCGCTCGTTTTTTCAAATACTATATATCCATAGTTTCGAATATACAAACATATAAGGAGTCTTGTGTGCCGCCAATTTCGATGCACGCCGGCCGCTTGATCAAAGCCCCGGAGAGTTTTCTCACCCCCGCAGGGGTCCAAGCCGTCATTCAAGAAGGCAAACAGGGCCGACGCGGTTTTTTGCGTGGTGCTTTTGCCGCGGCTGCGGCCAGTGTGGCTGCACCCCAGGTCATGGCGCAAGGCAATCCGGTGCCCACCGAAGGTGGTGACCCCAACATCATGCAACTGCCGGCGCATGCCACCGGTTTGGGGCAAGGAGTGGCCACGCTGGGGTATGGCCAGCCCTCGCAATTCGAAATCAATTTGCAGCGCCGGCAAAGTCCTGGCTTGACGCAAACCACGCAAGCCTCGGTGTCTTTCGCACCCTTGCAGTCCTTGTTTGGCATCGTCACCCCCAGTGGTTTGCATTTTGAGCGGCACCACCAAGGTTGGTGGGACATCGACCCGTCCAAGCACCGATTCATGGTCAATGGCATGGTCAAGACGCCCAAGGTGTTCACCATGGACGAAATCATGCGCTTACCTTCGGTATCGCGTTTTCACTTTATTGAATGTGGCGCCAATACCGCGGTGGAATGGGGCAATGTGGCGGTGCCGACGGTGCAGTACACGCATGGCATGTTGTCGTGCAGTGAGTTCACCGGTGTACCTTTGATCACACTGCTGGAGTTGGCGGGTGCCGATTTAAAGCAAGGCAAGTTCATATTGGCCGAAGGGGGCGAGGGCTCGTCCATGACGCGCACCATCCCCATGAGCCTGATCACCTCGGGTGAAGTCATCGTGGCCTATGGGCAAAACGGAGAAATGCTTCGACCTGAAAACGGCTACCCCTTGCGCTTGGTGGTCCCTGGCATTCAAGGCGTCAGTTGGATCAAGTACTTGCGCCGTGTGGAGGTGGGCGACCAGCCTTACGCCACCAAGGACGAAGCGGTGCATTACATGGATTTGCAGCCCAATGGCCAACATCGCCAGTACACCAACATTCAAGAATGCAAGAGCGTTGTGACCACACCTTCAGGCGGGCAAGTTTTGTTGGATCAAGGTTTTTACAACATCACCGGCCTGGCATGGTCCGGCAAAGGCAAGGTCAAACGCGTGGATGTGTCGGTCGACGGCGGCAGAAATTGGCGCTCTGCGCGACTCGAAACGCCGGTGCTCTCCAAAGCCTTGACCCGTTTTAATTTGGACTGGGTCTGGGACGGCAAGCCGGCCATTATTCAAAGCCGTGCGCAAGACGAAACGGGTTTTGTGCAACCCACCTACCAGCAACTGCGCGCCGTGCGGGGTACGCGCTCGATCTATCACAACAACGCCATCCAGTCTTGGTTGGTGCAGGAAAACGGCGAGGTGAAAAATGTCCAGGTTTCTTAAAGTCCTGCTCACCTGTGCAGTGCTGTGCATGGCTTTCGCAGCGACCGCGCAAAGCAGCAAATACCCTGGCGTGGGCCGCAATGCAACACCCAAAGAAGTGGCCCAATGGGACATTGATGTCCGACCTGACTTCAAAGGCTTACCTGTCGGTTCAGGATCGGTGGCCAAGGGCCAAGAGGTGTGGGAAGCCAAATGCGCCCATTGCCACGGGGTGTTTGGTGAGTCCAATGAAGTGTTCAGCCCCATCATTGGCGGCACCTCGGCCGAGGACATTCGCGTAGGCCGTGTGGCCAATCTGTCTCGGCCAGACTATCCGGGGCGCACCACCATCATGAAGGTCCCCACGGTCTCCACCTTGTGGGACTACATCAACCGCGCCATGCCTTGGACAGCCCCCAAGTCCTTGAGTGCCGATGAGGTGTATGCAGTGACTGCATTTTTACTGAACCTCGCCAATGTGTTGCCGGATGACTTTGTGATGTCTGACAAAAATATCCAAGATGTCCAGGCGCGCATGCCCAATCGCAATGGCATGACCACGCAGCATGGCCTGTGGATGGGCAAAGAGTTTGCAGGGCCCGCCAAGGCCGATACAGCGAATGTGATTTGCATGAAGCATTGCAAGCCTGAGCCTCAGTTGGCGTCTTTGTTACCCGCTTTTGCCCGCAATGCGCATGGCAACCTGAAGGAGCAAAACCGTGTTGTAGGCCAGCAACTCGGTGCGGACACCACCCAACCAGAAAAGCCATCGACAGGGCCCAAGGCGGTCGTTACCGACGCCTCAGTCGTTGGGACCGCATCGGTAAAGCCTGAAAAAACAGAGTCCCAAATCGCTTTGGCCTTGCTGAACAAGTACAGTTGCACGGCTTGTCACGCCGTGGATAAAAAAGTGGTCGGCCCCGGATTTAATGAAGTAGCGCAACGACAAAGCGGCAAAACCGATTATTTGTTGGGCAAAATCAAGTCTGGCAGCGTGGGAGTGTACGGCAATATTCCGATGCCACCCCAAACTTTGCCCGAGGCAGATGCCCAAAAAATTGTCGAATGGATTTCCAAAGGGGCCAACAAGTGATGCGGGTAGTTCCCGTTGCCTTGTGCCTACAGCTTTAATAACATCACTCATCATTTAGGAGATACCCGATGCAAACCCGTCGCGAGACACTCAAACACAGCCTGGCTGTGGCAGGCCTGTTGGCCGCCGCAGGCTTTCCCCAATTCGCCCATGCGGCTTACAACAAAACGGCCTTTGATGCCAAGTCGGTGCAAGACGCGGTCAAGGCCGCCGGCGGCGCTTCTTTGGCTGAAAGCAAAGACGTGACTCTGACGGCGCCTGACATCGCCGAAAACGGTGCAGTGGTACCCATGGGGGTCAGCACCGCTTTGCCCGGCGTGAAGCAGTTGTTGATCTTGGTGGAGAAAAACCCATCCGCCTTGGTGGCGATCTTTCATGGCTCCGACAGCTTGGACAACAATTTTCTGACCCGTGCCAAGATGGGGCAATCATCCGACGTGTATGCCGTGGCCATCTTGGCCGATGGCAAGGCCCTTTGGGCGAAAAAAGAAGTCAAAGTGACTTTGGGTGGTTGTGGCGGTTAAGCCCCCATCTCAGTTTCCACGCATTTACATTCAAGAATTAGGAGTCCACCATGGCAGATCCGATGCGCATTCGCGCCCAAGCCGCTGGCGACAAAGCCACCGTTCGAGTTTTGATGAGCCACGAAATGGAAACCGGTCAGCGCAAAGACGCCGCCGGCAAAATCGTGCCCGCTTGGCATATCCAAGAAGTCACGGCTTCGCACAATGGCAAGCAAGTGCTGTCGGCTGAGTGGGGCCCTGCGGTGTCTAAAAACCCGTTCATGCAATTTGTTGTCAAAGGGGCCAAAGCCGGTGACAAGATTGCCGTGACCTGGAAAGACAACAGGGGCGACACGCGTACCGACGAAGCCACCGTGTCCTGAGCCGCATCAAGGTGACCATGCAAAAAGCCTCCATCCTCCCCTGGGCATTGGCCTTATCCGTCTTCGGCATGGCCCCCGCCATGGCGCAAAAAACCGCCAGCCAAGGCATTGACGAATACCGCGCCATGTTGGCCGATGGCAATCCCTCGGAGCTGTTTGAGGCCAAAGGCGAAGACCTTTGGGCAAAAGCACGCGGCCCGAAAAACGCCACTTTGGAAAAGTGCGACTTGGGCCAAGGCCCTGGCGTGGTTAAAGGCGTGTTTGTGACGCTGCCGCGTTACTTTGCCGATACCCAGCGCGTGCAAGATCTGGAGTCGCGTTTGGTGACCTGCATGGAAACCTTGCAAGGCTTGAACGGGGCCGAGATTGCCAACACACCGTTTGGCAAAGGCGAGCAAAACAATGTGACGGCGCTGGCCACCTGGATTGCGTCCGAATCCAAAGGACTTAAATTCAATTTATCGCAAGCGCACACGCAAGAAAAAACCTTCTTCGAAGTGGGCAAGCGTTTGTTTTACCAACGCGGCGGCACGCATGATTTTTCTTGCGCATCCTGCCATGGCGAGGAAGGCAAGCGCATCCGTCTGCAAGACCTGCCGATGCTGAGCAAGAACCCCGGCGACGGCGTGGGCTTTGCCGCCTGGCCGGCGTACCGAGTGTCGAACGGACAGATGTGGAGTATGCAGTTGCGGCTGAATGACTGCTACCGCCAACAGCGCTTTCCCTACCCCGGTTTTGGCAGTGATGCGACGATTGCTTTATCGACCTACTTGGGTGTGAACGCCAAAGGTTCGATTTCGGTGGCTCCGGCCATCAAGCGTTAAGTGACAGGAAGAACACAATGAAGAACAGAACTGCACTGGCTATGGCCTCACTGATCGCGGCGTTGATGGGCGTGGGTTGCGCCTCGGGGCCCAGCGTCGCTGAACTCAACACCCTGACTGATAAGATCATTCAAGCGTCTTTCCGCTCTGAAGGGATCGCCAAGGTCGAGCGCGTGACCGCCACAGATGAGACCAATCGGGCCTGTAGCCAGGCCGATGCGAGTGGGCAGCGTATCGATGAACAAACCGCCAAGACCATCGAGGAATCTAATTTCAAAAGCATTCGCTGGCCCACGGATGGCCAATTTCTCGGCGACTGGAAACAAGGTGAAGCCATTGCCCAAAGTGGCCGTGGCCTGACCTGGACCGACGATGCACAAGCCCCCAATGGCGGCAATTGCTACAACTGCCACCAGATCGATAAGAAAGAAATTTCTTTCGGCACCATTGGCCCGAGTTTGTACAACTACGGAAAAATCCGCGGCGTCACCGACCCCAGCAGCCCGGACGCCAAGGCGATGGTGGAATACACCTGGGGCAAGATTTGGAACGCCAAGGCCTACAACGCTTGCTCCAACATGCCGCGTGCGGGTCACATGGGCATCTTGAACGAAACGCAGGTACGCCACATTGTGGCCTTGCTGCTGGATCCCAAGTCGCCAGTCAACCAGTGATGTCTTGAGAACCCGGCCAGCCCGGGTTTTTTTGAGTCGATATATATCAGCGATCGTTAATATGAACCTCACCAAACGCGAATTCATTCAGGTCATGGGCGCTGCCACCATGGCCGGTATGGGCATGGGTGCCTATGCGCAATCCAGCGCCACCACTGCAGCCCATGGCTTGTACGACATTGCGCCTTTTGGCAACGTGTCCTTGTTGCACATGACCGACTGCCATGCGCAGCTCAAGCCGATTCATTTTCGTGAACCCAGTATCAACTTGGGCGTGGGTGGCATGCGAGGCCAGTTGCCGCATTTGGTGGGTGAGCATTTGCTGCAGGTGGCCAAGGTGCGCCCTGGCACGGCCCAGGCCCATGCCTTGACCTACCTCGACTTTGAGACCGCCGCCAAGCGCTACGGCAAGGTGGGTGGTTTTGCGCACTTGGCCACCTTGGTCAAACGCATGAAAGCCAGCCGCCCCGGTGCGTTGTTGCTGGACGGCGGCGACACCTGGCAGGGCTCGGGCACCAGCTTATGGACGAACGGGCAAGACATGGTAGATGCCTGCAAGTTGCTGGGCGTGGACATCATGACCGGGCATTGGGAATTCACCCTGGGCATGGCCCGCGTGAAAGAAATTGTGGAAAAAGACTTTGCAGGCAAGATCGATTTTGTTGCGCAAAACATCAAGACCCAAGACTTTGGCGACCCGGTGTTCAAGCCCTATGTGATGCGCGAAATCAACGGCGTGCCTTGCGCCATCATTGGCCAAGCTTTTCCCTACACGCCCATCGCCAACCCGCGCTACATGGTGGCCGATTGGGAGTTCGGTATCCAAGACTCGCACATGCAAACCATGGTCGACGAAGCGCGTGGCCAAGGCGCGCAAGTGGTGGTGGTGCTCAGCCACAACGGTATGGATGTGGACTTGAAAATGGCCAGCCGCGTGCGCGGTATCGACGCTATCTTGGGCGGGCACACGCACGACGGCATGCCGGTAGCCACCTTGGTCAGTAACCCGGGTGGCAAGACCATCGTCACCAACGCAGGCTCCAACGGCAAATTTTTGGGCGTGCTGGACCTGGAAGTCAAAGGCAAGAAGGTCACGGACTTTCGCTACAAGCTGTTGCCCGTGTTCTCCAATATGCTGCCCGCCGACAAAGCCATGGACGCATTGATCACCCAGATCCGCGCGCCCTACGAAGCTAAATTATCGGAGCAGTTGGGCGTGTCAGAAGGTCTGCTGTACCGTCGTGGCAACTTCAATGGCACGGGCGATCAGCTTTTGATCGATGCGATGCTGGAAGTGCAAAACGCCGAGATCGCTTTCTCGCCCGGTTTCCGCTGGGGCACCACGCTCCTGCCAGGCCAGGCCATCACGCGCGAGTGGTTGCTCGATATGACCGCTACCACTTACTCGTATGCCACCGTGACCGAGATGACCGGCGAGACCCTCAAAACCGTGCTCGAAGACGTGGCTGACAATCTGTTTAATCCCGACCCTTATTACCAACAAGGCGGCGACATGGTACGCGTGGGCGGCTTGTCTTACAGCTGCAACCCTTTGGGCCGCATGGGCTCGCGCATTGGCGATATGCGCCTCAAAGGCCAGCTGATCGAGTCTGAGAAAAAATACAAAGTGGCGGGATGGGCACCAGTGGCCGAAGAGGCGCGCAGCCAAGGGAACAAGCAAATTTGGGAGGTGGTCGAGCAGTGGCTCAAGACCCAGCCCGGTGGCCGCGTCAAACCGCGCCAAGTCAATGCGCCGAAGATCACCGGCGCTTTACCCAATCCCGGTTACGCCATCGTTTGAGTGGAGATGCTATGACTGCTTTGGAGCAACGCTGGGCGCGCCGGCATTTCTTGGGCGCCGTGGGCGTGGGTGCCATGGCGACAGCTTTGTGGCCAGAGGCCCAGTTGCTGGCGCAACAGGCCCAAGACTTTGTGCTGGGTCCGCCCATGCCCGACTTGGCCCCGCAACAAATTTCGCCGCATGTGTGGATCATTTTCGCCGCCGATGGATTCCCGACCCCCGAAAACCGCGGCATGATGTCCAACGTCACCTTCGTTGTTACCTCGGCCGGGGTGGTGATTTTGGATTCGGGCAGTTCCTTGCAGATCGGCCAAATGGCCATTCGCATGATTCGCCGCATCACGCCCAAGCCGGTGATTGCGGTGTTCAACTCGCATTTTCATGGGGATCATTGGTTGGGCAATCACGCGTTCGCGCAAGAATTTGGCCCAGGACTGCCCATCTATGCTTTACCGACGACCAAGGCTTTGATTGAGGGTTTTCAAGGACAGACTTGGGCCGCGTTGATGCAAAAGTGGACCAACCAATCGACGGCGGGCTCGCAGATCGTTCCGCCCAATCGGCCCGTTGCGCCGGGACAGGTGTTCACCTTTGGCGACGTGACTTTGAAGATGCATTTTCATGGTCGCGCCCATACCGAATCCGATTTGTGCGTGCAGGTGGTCGAAGACCAAGTGACCGCTGTGGGCGACATTGCTATGGCCAATCGGATTGCCAATATCGATGACGGCTCCTACCCTGGGACTTTTAAATACTACGATGCGCTCAGAGCCGCGACCGGTGCGCAGTTATGGGCACCCGGTCATGGCCAGCCAGGGCGTGATATTTTGCAGACCTATGCTCAATTTTTAAAAGGTATTTGGGAGCCTTGCCTGCAAGCCGTGAAAGACGGCCGCAGCGAGGCCGAGGCCAAAGCCCTGGTGCTCAAAGACCCGCGTGTCATGGCGCGTTCCGCATCCATGCAGGGCTTTGACAGCAACATTGGCAAATACATCAGCCTGGCCTACCTCGAGGCCGAAAAAGAAGCCTTTTAAACAGGCATCTGTCGCTGCGGGTGAGAACAGGCTTAGACCCGGGCGATTACGCCTTGCTTTGTTCTGCACCCCAAGAAGTCCAGTACATCGCCAGACCCGTGGTCACGCCATACACGCCCATGGCCACGCCGACCAAGGCAAACATATCGGCCGCGCCGGCGCCGGTGCGTAGCATCCACAGCCCGCCCACCGCGACCATCACCAATCGAATAGTGCCCGCCAACACCGGGCCCAGCACTTTGCCGGAACCTTGTGATGCGAAATACAGGCACAGGCCAAAACCAAACAGTCCGTACCAAGGGCCGACCCATTCAAAGTAACTGCGGGCAAAGGCTTGTACCGTGGCCGAGTCGCTGAACATGCGGCTCCAGGCATTGGGGTAAGCGGCCACCACGGCGCCGACCACGCCAATCATGAGGGCGGCCATGGTGCCACCGGTCCAGGCCACTTGGCGCGCGCGTTGCACCAGCCCCGCGCCCATGGCCACACCGACCATAGGCACGCAGGCGACGCCAACGGCAAAGGTGATGGGGATGAGTAAAAACTCCAACCGCGTGCCGATGCCGTAACCGGCCAAGGCCTCGGTGCCAAACTGCGAGACCAGCCGAGTCAAAATCAAGATCGTCAGCACGGTTTGAATCGACGAAATGCTGGAGATCGCGCCCACTTTCAAAATGTCATGAAAGTCCGCCCAGCGCAGCGGCCCCTTGAAAACCAAGCGCACCCGACTGAGCGGTGAGTGCAAATACCAGCCCAGAAACAGCGCGCCTCCCGTGAAGGCGATCAATTGCCCCAGCGCCACACCCACCATGCTCAAGCGAGGCACAGGCCCCCAGCCCAGACCCAAACTGCCGCCCAGCACCACCTGAAACAAAGACACCGTGAGCAGCGCCACTGAAGGCGTTTTCATATTGCCCGAGCCGCGAATGACCGAGGCAAAAGCGTTGGTCAACCAAATGCTCACGGACCCGGTGAACGCCACAGCGGCAAACAGCGCCGCTTGATTCATGGCTTCACCCGAGCCGCCAATGGTCTGCAGCAACTCCATGCGGAAGACACCAAACAGCAAGGTGAACAGCAGGCCCATGGCCAGCCCAATGACGCTGGCATGCAGGGCCAAGGATTGCGCACGGTCTTCGCGCCCGGCGCCCAGAGCCCGGGCCACGGCTGATGAGATGCCGCCGCCCATGGAGCCTGCCGACAGCATTTGCTGCAACATGATCAAGGGGAACACCAACGCCATACCGGCCAAAGGTGCGATCCCCAGCTGGCCGACATAAGCGGTCTCGGCAATGGTGACCAAGGCCGAAGCCATCATGGCCACCATATTGGGCAAGCTCAAACGCAAAATGGTGGGCAGGATAGGCGCGTTCAGTAGGGGGTGGCTCGATTGCATGCGACATCGTAGGGGGGCGAGACGCAATGCGCTGTCGCCTCAGTGCGCTCAGTCGGCTCTGTGCTCGGTGTTGGCGTTCTGCAATACGGTCAGATTTGGGCAACCACCCGACCCAAGACCGTGCCCGCTTTGAGTCGGTCCAACACATCCGAGATTTGCTCCATCGAGCAGGTGGAGGTTGGAATGTGTTTGAGTTTGCCTGTTTGCGCCAGCACCACCACTTCGCGCAGTTCTTGCAGAGAGCCTACGTAGGAGCCTTGGATGGTGATGGCTCTTTGGGCCATGGTGACCAAGGACACGGGAATTTCGCCACCGAACAAACCCACCACCACATAACGCCCGCCTTTGCGAAGGGCCGTGATGCCCAGATTCGCGGTGCTTTGTGCGCCCACCAGATCGATCACACCCCACACACCGCCAGGCAGCGCTTGCAACTTGCGCTGGGTATCTTCATGCAGGGGATTGAAGGTTTCCATTGCGCCCATGTCACGCGCTGCTGACCATTTGGTTTCGTCAATTTCGCACACGGCAATGTGTTCATGGCCCATGGCTTTGAGCATGGCCACCGCCATCAAGCCCAGGCCGCCGGCCCCCATGATCACAATCCAGTCCTTGGGTTTGCAAGGCATGAGTTTGCTGGCCGCGCTGTAGGTGGTGAGGCCAGAGCAGGCCAAAATGGGGGCAAAGCGGGGATCAATGCCTGACGCATCAATCAGGTAACGCGAATGCGGCACAACGACATGGTCCGCATAGCCTCCCGCAGTTTGAACGCCAATATAACGAGGTGCGGGGCACCAGTTGTCGATGCCTTCCAGGCAGCGGTCACATTGACCGCAACCCGTCCACGGATAGACCAAGCGATCTTCGCCGATGGGCAGTTCACCCGACTCAGGACCCCCAGAGAGCACAGTGCCAAAAGGCTCGTGGCCCATGGTGATTGGCAGCCGCATGCCACGTTCGGACATCTGGAATTTACGTCCGCCCCCGAGATCAAAATAACCATCGCGAATATGCACATCCGAGTGGCAGACCCCGCAGAATTTGACCTTGACCAACACCTCAGTGCCCTTCGGCGTGGGTGTTTCACGAACAGCTTGCTGCAGGGGCTTGCCCCATTCAACGATGTCTTGGGAGATCATGGTTATTCCATCAGAGTGTGATGGACAGACTATAGGTGCTGTGTGGAATCCGTCAATGGTGCCGCCGACAGGAATCGAACCTGTATTTAGCGCTTAGGAGGCACTCGTTCTATCCATTGAACTACGGCGACAGTGTGCGGGCAATTTTACAGGGTCAGCAAACGCATCGGCAGGGCGGTGCGCAGGGTTTAACTGTCAAAGCCATCGACCAATGCGAGATGGCCTTCTGAATGGGCCAGTCGCAAAGGCAAGATGGCTTGGTATTCAGGGCTGTGGTACCAAGTTTCTGCGGCCAGTCGGCTGGGAAACTCGATGACGACACGGCGGCTGCCTTGGGCCTTGCCTTCCAGCTGTGTCGAAGTTCCACCGCGCACCACATACTTGCCTTGATATTGTGCGATGGTGCCAGGCACCTTTTGGGCGTATTGACCATAACCCTCGGGGTTGTGGACGGTGACTTCTCCAACGATATAGGCTTTGGTCATGGTGTTCCTGAGGTGACTGATCTGGCGCGGCCAGGGGGCATTTCACAAAAATGCCTCTGGTGCAAACCCCTCGATTGTGCACAATGGATCATTTTTATCAAATGAGGTGATCATGTCGGTTCATTCCTTGCCCCGTGTCGTTGCCCCTGAACCCGTTCACCAAGCCAAGGTGCATTTGGCGGCGTCCTTGCGCATGGCCGCACTCCATGATCTGGAGGAGGGCATTGACAATCACTTCACCATGAAAGTGCCGGGTTCTGAAGGTCAGTACCTGGTGTTGCCCTTTGGTTTGCATTGGTCTGAAGCACGGGCCAGCGACATGATTGTGTTTGACGAGGCGGGCCAAACGCTCGAAGGGCGCGGCGTAGTGGAGTTGTCGGCGCAATGCATTCATGCGCCACTGCACCGCATCACTGGCGCCAACGTGGTGTTGCATACGCACCAGCATTGGGCCATGGCCTTGAATATGCTGAAGGACAACCGCCTGCTGCCGGCCAGCCAGACGGCGGCCTTTTTTGACGGGCAAATTGCCTACGACGACCATTACCAAGGATTGGCCAGCAGTTTGGACGAAGGCGCGCGACTTGCCGCCTGCCTGGGCGATAAACCGATTTTGTTCATGAAAAACCACGGTGTGGTGGTGACCGGCGAGACCGTCGCCCAAGCCTACCGACGCCTGTACAAACTCGAACGCGTTTGCCGCGCGCAGGTGATGGCGCTGTCCACCGGACAAGCGATTGAGGTGCTCAGTCCCGAGGTGGTGGCCCGGGTCAAGACCCCGTCGGTGCATGACCGGCATCCGCGTGCCGAGCGCGAGCGCCTGTTTTTTGAAGCCATGATGCGGGTGTTAGACCGCGAATTGCCCGGCTACGCGGACTGAAGCGCCGAAGCGGCCTCGCTCGGTGGCACGCAGTCAAGTTGAGGGTTAAACCCCGTCCGGCTTGATTTGCGCGCGCGCAATCACGGGCTTCCAGCGAGCTTGTTCCACTTTGATGAAGGCTTCAAACTCGGCCCGCGTATCCCCTACGGCCAGCGCGGTGTCTTGGCTGAGTTTGTCGTGAACCAGTTTGGTTCGAGTTGCCGCCATGGCTTCTTTTTCCAGTTTGTCGATATTGGCTTTGGGCATTTTGCTGGGGGCCAGCAGACCGTACCACTGCGTCATTTCAAATCCTTTGTAGCCTTGTTCAGCCACAGTGGGGACATCGGGCAGTTGCGGTAAGCGCGTGCTGGTGCCGGTGGCAATGCAGCGCAGGCGCCCGGCTTTGATGAACTGCAGCAGGGCGGGGGCGCCTACCGCCGCCGCTTGCAGGCGGCCGGCGATCAGGTCCGTCAACATGGGGCCTGTGCCGCGGTAGGGCACGTGGAGCATGAAGGTTTCGGTGGCCATTTTGAGGTATTCAAAAGCCAAGTGGCCTGCGCTGCCGTTACCCGCCGAGCCATAGTTGAGTTGACCGGGTTTGGATTTGGCATAGGCCACAAACTCTTTCAGGTTCTTCACAGGCAGGTCAGGGTGCACCACATACAGGCTGGGTACTTTGGCAATCAGCGTGATGGGCGTGAAGTCTTTGTTCGGGTCGTAGGGCAGCTTGGCAAAAATGTATTGGTTGACGGCCAAGGTGCCGATATGGCCCAGGATGAGGGTGTGTTCATCGGTCGAGTTTGCGACTTCTTGCATCGCAATATTGCCGGCACCACCGGGCTTGTTTTCCACAAACACATTTTGGCCAATGGTCTTGGCCAACTCGCCCGCCAGCGCGCGGGCCACAATTTCAGAGCTACCGCCGGGCGCAAAAGGCACGACCAGACGCAGTGGCTTGTTGGGCCACGCTTCAGCCTGTGCAAACCCGGGCGACAAGGTCAAGGCCGACGCGGCTGAACTGATTAACAGCTGGCGTCGCGTAACTGCATTGTTTTCTTCAATGGTCATGGAAACTCCCTTTTTTATGTGATTGTGATCGTGCTTTGATGACTTGGCCGCAAAGCGTCGTGTGTTGCGCCATTCATTTCATGGCTTGTTCTGGCAGAGGAATTAATGTAAACGCCAAGTGGATTGGTGCATAGCAATTCGCCAAGGTGAACGCTTCATCCGCAGCACAATAGGTTTGAATAAGTTGTGTCCTAAGGCGCCACACACAATTGTTTAAGATCCAAAAGCAAAGACGTGCGTCAAAATGAGTGCGCAATCGACTTGACCACGAAGCCATCTCAAAACAGTTGACGCATCCGTGTTGCTGTTCATCATTTGAATAATGGATTGAATCATCATGCCCAAAGTAGAGTTTTTATCGGCTCTTGCCTATGCCCGTAACGCGACTCAATGGGCGGGTTTGCGCTATTCGCGTGAAATCACGCAGTCGAGGGAGGTGCGTAACGACGCACCTGACAAGAACGCCACTAGCCTTGATGAAGGCGTCATGTGCGAGGTGCTGATGGATGGGCATTTTGGCTATGCGGCCACGGCCGATCTCAGCAGTGCTGGCCTGAAGCGAACTTTTGACATGGCGATTGCGGCCACCCGTGCCACCAGTCCGTACAAAGTGCATGCCTTTGATGATAGCCACCGTGCAGGCGTGCAGGGTACCTACGAAAGCCCGACGCAAACCAAGTTAGCAGCAACGCCGTTGGCACTCATCACCGAATGCTTGTTAGCGACTTCTAAGGCCATGGCGATTGACGCCAAGATCGTTAACCGCGCTGCAAGGGCCATGGTGATTCAGACGCAGATCGACTATTTGACAACCAGCCGCACGCACACCAGACAAAGTTTTGATATCGTGGACATCGGCCTTGTGGCGACTGCTGCCCTAGGCCTTCAATCCCAAAGCAGAAGCTGGAGCATGAGCGGCCAGCATGGCGGCGAGGTGTTTGTCCCGGCCATCTTTGCCCAGCATGGTTTGCGTGTGGCGAACGAGGCTTTGGAGCTTTTGGCCGCACCGAACTGCCCGTCCGGGCGAATGGACCTGATTCTGATGCCCGACCAGATGATGCTGCAAATCCACGAATCAGTTGGGCATCCGCTGGAGTTGGATCGGATTTTGGGTGATGAGCGCAACTATGCGGGTTGGAGCTTTGTGCAACCTGCCGACTTTGGCGGCCTGCGCTATGGATCGCCGTTGATGAATATCAGCTTCGACCCCACTAAACAAAACGCCATGGCCAGTTACGCTTTTGACGATGGCGGCAACCCAGCGAGGCGTGAGTTCCTGATCAAAGATGGAATTCTGAAGCGCGGTTTGGGATCGGTTGAATCCCAAGAACGCTCCGGCCTTCCTGGTGTGGCTAACTTTCGCTCTGCTTCATGGAATCGGGCACCCATTGACCGCATGGCCAATGTGAATTTGGAGCCCGGCACGTCAAGACTGGAGGACATGATTGCTTCTGTAGATGATGGCATCTTGATGTCCAGTAATCGGTCATGGTCGATTGACGACTACCGTAACAAATTTCAGTTTGGCTGCGAGCATGGCCGGCTGATCAAGAACGGCAAATTGGCGGGCGTGGTGCGCAATCCTAATTACCGGGGTGTGACGGTGGATTTTTGGAACCGCCTGAGTGCAGTAGGTCAGAGCGATTCAACGTATGGCACGCCCTATTGTGGCAAGGGCGAGCCCAGCCAGGTGATCAGGGTAGGGCACTCGTCGCC
>CANGDZ010000005.1 GCA_947452785.1 Comamonadaceae bacterium
CGCGTTCCAGTGCGAACTAAAGCCAAACTACGAGAAGCGGCCAACGAGCATATGACCATGTTGGAGAAAACACCCGAGCGGGTTATTGGCTACTTCCAGGACCGCCGAGTTCGATATGCTGCTTAAACTTCACAGGGCCGGAGCAATAGGACTCACCCCGCGATTCAATGACCTGGGTGAAGTGTCCGAAACCGTGCTGCCTCTGATCACTGCGGGCCAAGTCGCCACCTTGCTGGTCAGTGCACGAACCAGCAAAGAGTTTGGACTTGCCTCCAATGGTGCCAGCGTCTCCGAAGGTCCGCGAGCGCTGGATGTGGCGCCGGGTACGCTGGATGGGACGGATATTTTGCGAGAACTTGGAACAGGCTTGTACCTGTCCAATCTGCACTATTTAAACTGGAGCGACCCCGTGTCCGCCCGAGTGACCGGTATGACACGCTACGCTTGCTTTTGGGTAGAAAACGGCGAAATCGTGGGCCCCATTAAAGACATGCGGTGGGACGAAAGTCTGTATGAAGCATTGGGTAGCAAGCTCATTGCCTTAACCCAGCACACATCCATTGTTCCTGCGGTGGACACCTATTTTCAGCGCGCGTTGGGTGGCTCCCGTACACCCGGTGCCTTGATCGACAATTTCACCTTTACGCTTTAGGGACTGAGTTGAGGGTCTGAAATCTCTCTGGCGTTGGGCTTATTTGCTCAGCATGCGCATGGCGTCTTCCAGCCCCTTCAGGGTCAGCGGGAACATCCGCTGGCTCATCAGTTGTTGGATGATGGCGATGCTTTGGCGGTATTGCCACACGCCTTGAGGTTCGGGGTTGATCCAGGCGAATTTAGGGAAGGTGTGCGTCAAGCGCTGCAGCCACTCGGCGCCGGCTTCTTCGTTGTTGTATTCCACGCTGCCGCCGGTTTGCAAAATCTCATACGGGCTCATGGTGGCGTCGCCAATGAAGAGCAGTTTGTAGTCTTTGTTGTATTTGCGCAGGATGTCCCAGGTGGCAAATTTTTCGGCGTAACGGCGTTTGTTGTTCTTCCACATGAAGTCGTACACGCAGTTGTGAAAGTAATAGAACTCCAGGTGCTTGAACTCGGTCTTGGCCGCAGAAAAGAGTTCTTCTACCCGTGCGATGTGATCGTCCATGGTGCCGCCCACGTCCATCAGCAGCAGCACTTTCACATTGTTGTGTCGCTCGGGCACCATTTTGATGTCCAGAAAGCCCGCATTCGCGGCGGTGGCGCGAATGGTGTCGGGCAAGTCCAGTTCTTCGACGGAGCCTTCACGGGCAAATTTACGCAGTCGGCGCAGCGCCACTTTGATGTTGCGGGTTCCCAGCTCTTGTGTGTCGTCGTAGTCTTTGTAGGCGCGTTGCTCCCACACTTTGACGGCGCTGCGGTTGCCGCCTTTGCCGCCAATGCGCACGCCTTGCGGGTTGTAGCCGCCGTTGCCAAACGGCGAGGTGCCGCCGGTGCCAATCCATTTGCTGCCACCTTCGTGGCGTTCTTTTTGTTCTTCCAAACGCTTTTTGAGCGTCTCCATCAACTCGTCCCAGCCCATTTTTTCAATGGCCGCTTTTTGTTCGGGCGTGAGTTCTTTTTCCAGAATTTTTTGCAACCAATCCAGCGGCACATCTTTGGTGAAGTCGGTCAGCATCTCGACGCCTTTGAAATAGGCGCCAAAGGCTTTGTCAAACTTGTCAAAGTGCTTCTCGTCTTTCACCATCACCGTGCGGCTCAGGTGATAAAAGTCGTCAATGCTGCAGGAGTCGGCGGTCGGGCCGATGACATTGGCTTGCAGCGCTTCGAGCAATGTCAAGTACTCGCGTACCGAGACAGGCACTTTGGCTGCGCGCAGGGTGTAAAAAAAATCGATCAGCATGGGGTGGGCTTCTTAAGAAGTTCGGGGGTGCTGGAGCTGGTAATCCAAATGCGTTTTCACACTGGGCCATTCACTGGCCAAAATGCTGTACACACAGGTGTCGCGCAAGGCGCCTTGCGCCAAGGGGTGATTGTTGATCTGGTGGTTGCGCAAGATGCCGTCCAGCTTGGCGCCTAGGCGCTCAATGGCACGCCGACTGGCGTGATTGAAAAAGTGAGTGCGAAACTCCACCGCGATGCAGTTCAGGGATTCAAAGGCATGGCCCAGCAACAAGCGTTTGGCTTCTGTGTTGAGCGCGCCGCGTTGCACGCTGCGGCGGTACCAGGTCGAGCCGATTTCGACGCGGCGGTTGACCGCATCGATGTTCATATAGGTGGTCATGCCCACAGCGCGGCCAGTAGCCGGGTCGACGACGGCAAAAGGCATCATGCTGCCTTGGGTTTGCAAGTTCAAGCGGCGCGTGATTTCTGCCGCCATGCCTTCGGCGTTGGGGATGGCGGTGTACCAAAGGTTCCACAACTCGCCGTCCCGCACTGCGTCTACCAAGTCGTCATGGTGGGTGGCATGGAGGGGCTCCAAGTGGACATGGCTGCCATGCAGGGACACAGCGGGGGCAAAAACAGTCATGGGGTAACTCGCTATTTCAGTTTAGCGTTTGGGTGGCTGCTTGGCGCGCATTGCCTTGGCCAGTTGCAAACCGATGCCACCCCCCAAGCTGACAAGCAAAATCGCCACGATCGTGCCAGGACCGTAGCCTGCGGCAAAAATATCCAAGCCCAGCCAACGACCCAGCCAAAAACCGATCAAGCTGCCGCCTAAAAAACCAATGGCGTCAGCGAATCCTTCTGAAATCAGGGGCTTGAACATGCGGGTGTCTCGCGGTTTCAGCGATTGCGCTGGTTCATGAAAACCAACTTTTCAAACAGCGTCACGTCCTGCTCGTTCTTGAGCAGGGCGCCCACCAACGGCGGCACGCTGACTTTTTGGTCGGCGCTTTGCAGGGCTTCGAGTGGAATGTCTTCGGCGACCAGTAACTTCAGCCAATCGAGCAATTCGCTGGTCGAAGGCTTCTTTTTCAGACCCGGCAGGTTGCGCACGTCATAAAAGGTCTTGAGTGCCACGGCCAACAACTCTTGTTTCAGGTGCGGAAAGTGCACGGCCACGATTTGTCGCATCGTGTCCGCTTCTGGGAATTTGATGTAGTGAAAGAAGCAACGGCGCAGGAAAGCGTCAGGCAATTCTTTCTCATTGTTGGAGGTGATGAACACCACCGGGCGCGTTTTGGCCTTGATCAGTTGGCGGGTTTCGTAGCAATAAAACTCCATGCGGTCGATCTCGCGCAGCAAATCGTTCGGAAATTCGATATCCGCTTTGTCGATCTCATCGATCAAGATGGCCACCGGCTCTTCGGCGGTAAAGGCCTGCCACAGCACACCTTTGATGATGTAGTTTTCAATGTCCTTGACCTTGGCGTCGCCCAATTGGCTGTCGCGCAGACGGCTTACAGCGTCGTATTCGTAAAGGCCTTGCTGGGCTTTGGTGGTCGATTTGATGTGCCACTGGATGAGTTTCAGGCCCAATGCCCCCGCCACTTCCTCGGCCAGCATGGTTTTGCCGGTGCCGGGCTCTCCTTTGACCAACAAAGGTCTTGTGAGCGTGATGGCTGCGTTCACCGCCAGGGTCAGGTCTTGGGTCGAGACGTAGTTGTCAGTGCCTTGAAATTTCATAATGAGGGGGTTCAAAGAGGTTCAAAAAGGAGGTTGTCAGGATAAACCGAATTCGGCCGATATAATCCGCAATTGATTTTTCTCAATCTACACGTGATTGTGTTCTCAAAATGAACAAGCTGTTGACCTCTCTGTTTGCCTTGGCTGTCGCTTCTGTGACGGCCGTTTCCGTTCAAGCCCAAGAACTTAAGGGCGATGCCAAAGCCGCCGAGCAAAAAATTGCCATGTGCATTGGCTGCCATGGCATCAAAGGGTATCAGGCCAGTTTCCCAGAGGTCTATCGCGTGCCGATGATTTCTGGGCAAAACGCCAAATACATCGACTCGGCCTTGCACGCCTACCAAAAAGGGGACCGCAAGCACCCCACCATGCGCGGTATTGCGGCCAGTTTGTCAGATCAAGACATGGCTGACATCGCAGCTTACTACTCGCAGCACGGTAAAACCGACGCTCCAGCCCCTGTGGCCGCAGCGCCCGATGCCAAAGTGGCCGAGTTGCTTAAAAAAGGCGCTTGCGTGTCTTGCCACGGCGACAACTTCTCCAAGCCGATCGATCCGAGCTACCCCAAGATCGCCGGTCAGCACAAAGATTTCTTGTTTGTGGCGCTCAAGTCCTATAAGACTGAAAACCTTGCGACCTGGGGTCGTAGCAACGGCGTGATGGGCGGCATTGCAAAACAATTCTCTAACAACGAACTGAAAGCCTTGGCCGGCTATGTGGGCTCGCTGGATGGCGAGTTGAAGACCGTACCGCAGTCGAAGTTCCGCTGATTCGCTGAACTGTCTCAACACAAAAGCCCGCTAGAAGCGGGCTTTTGTGTTTCTGGTCCCCTCGGGTCTGCGTGCTTCAGTCTTTGGTGGCGTGGCGTTGCACGCAGTCGATGTAGGCCTCGCCATCGGGCATGCGGCCCGCTTTTTGGCTTTCATAAATCATGCGGCCAAGGCACTCCATGGCCTGGTGATGTGCATCGTGCAAGGAGTTGAGCTTGTGGGTAAGCAACTCTACGGCCTGGCGAATGCCACGAGGCTGGTCAATGCTGCACTGCTCGCTGATGGACAGATGCATAGAGAGGTGCAGAAATGGATTTTCCAGGTTGGCATCCACCTTCAACATACTGGCCAGTGCAGCGTCCACATCGGCCAGTTCTGCGTGGTATTCGGGGTGCTCGTCAATCCATTGACTGACCATCATTTCCATGGGCTCCAAAGGGGCTGGGGTTTGGGCCTTGGCGTAAACGCCACAAAAAAAGCGCCGCACATCGGCTTGGGAGGGTTGGATCAGCATGGCCGCCATTGTCGCTTTTTTTGGACCGTGGGTTGGGGCATACACGCTGCAGAGCAATAGCGTGACAGCAGAGCACTGAACCCAGAGCGTCAGAAACGGGGTACGACAGGACCTATACTTCTGGCAACTTTTGACCTGAGACGAGAACCATGAATCAAGCCTTTATTTGCGATGCCATCCGTACCCCTTTCGGCCGTTACGGCGGCGCTTTGTCCAGCGTGCGTGCTGATGACCTGGGCGCGATCCCGCTCAGAGCCTTGATGGCCCGTAACCCCAACGTGGACTGGTCTGATGTCACCGACTTGCTCTACGGCTGCGTCAACCAAGCGGGTGAGGACAACCGCAATGTGGCCCACATGAGCAGTTTGCTGGCAGGTTTGCCTATGGAGTTGCCCGGCGCGACCATCAACCGTCTGTGCGGCTCGGGCATGGACGCCATCGGCACGGCAGCGCGCGCCATCAAGGCCGGTGAAGCCAATTTGATGATTGCCGGCGGCGTGGAAAGCATGAGCCGCGCGCCCTTTGTCATGCCCAAGGCTGAGAGCGCCTTCAGCCGCAACAACACGGTGTATGACACCACCATTGGCTGGCGATTCATCAACAAATTGATGAAAGAAAAATACGGCGTGGACTCGATGCCCGAGACGGCCGAGAACGTGGCCACAGACTACAAAATTGAACGCGAAGCGCAAGACCGCATGGCCTACAACAGCCAGCTGCGCGCCGTCGCCGCCATCAAGGCCGGGCATCTGGCGCGTGAAATCACGGCCGTGACGATCCCGCAGAAAAAGGGCGATGCCATTGTGGTGGACACTGACGAACACCCGCGTGAAACCAGCCTCGAATCGCTGGCCAAACTCAAAGGCGTGGTGCGCCCTGATGGCACCGTGACCGCTGGCAACGCCAGCGGCGTGAACGATGGCGCTTGCGCCGTGCTGCTGGCCGACGAAGCCACCGCCGCCAAAAATGGCTTGACGCCCAAAGCCCGCGTGGTGGGCATGGCCACGGCCGGTGTGGCGCCGCGCATCATGGGCATTGGCCCCGCTCCAGCCACGCTCAAAGTGCTGGCACAAACGGGCTTGACGATTGACCACATGGACGTGATCGAGCTGAACGAAGCCTTTGCCGCGCAAGGCCTGGCGGTGCTGCGCTTGCTGGGTTTGCAAGACGACGATGCCCGCGTGAACGCTTGGGGCGGCGCGATTGCCTTGGGTCACCCCTTGGGTGCATCGGGTGCGCGCTTGGTCACCACCGCCATCAACCGCTTGCACCACACTGGCGGCCGTTACGCGCTGTGCACCATGTGCATTGGCGTGGGCCAAGGTATTGCGCTGATCATCGAACGCGTTTAAGACTTAGGCTAATCCACCACCTCACCGGAGAATTCAGATGCGTGCAGCTTGGTACAGTCACAACGGAGAAGCCAAAGACGTGATCGTTGTGGGCGAAATGCCCATGCCTGAGCCCGGTCCAGGCGAGGTGCGGGTGCGCCTGCACACCTCGGGCGTGAACCCGTCGGACGTGAAATCGCGCCGCGCCCGTCCCTTGAGTGATCCACGCATCGTGCCGCACAGTGATGGCGCGGGCGTGATCGATGCAGTAGGCACCGGTGTGGATGAGGGCCGCTTAGGCGCACGGGTCTGGATCTGGAACGGCCAATGGGCACGCCCTTTGGGCACAGCCAGCGAATGGATGGTCTTGCCTTCGGACCAAGCTGTGGTCTTGCCCAGCAACACCGACTTTGCCGCCGGCGCTTGCCTGGGAATTCCGGCTTTGACGGCAATTCAGGCGGTGCATTTGGCGGGTGACCTGAAAGACAAAACGGTGTTGGTCACGGGCGCGTCCTCGGCGGTGGGCCACTACATCACCCAGCTGGTCACCTTGGCGGGTGGCCTGGTGATTGGCACTGTGGGCTCGCCCGCCAAAGCCGAACACGCGAAGGCGGCTGGAATGGAAGATGCGATTTTTTACAAGACTGAGCCGGTGGCCGAACGCGTCAAAGCACTCACCGGCGGCAAAGGCGTGTCCGTCATCATCGACATGGATTTCGCCAGCACCGCGCAGTTGGTGACTGCCGGCGCGCTGGCGCCGCATGGCACGGTGGTGTGTTACGGCTCCAACGCACCCGAAGTTGCGGTGAATTTCCGGGCCTTGCTGTTCGGCTCGATCACACTCAAATTCTTCTTGGTTTACGACTTGACGCCCGCTGAGCGCGCGTTCGGCCTCCAGCGCTTGACCGCCTTGCTGCAGGCGGGACAGCTGCAGCACAGCATCGGCCCGCGCTTCAGTCTGGCGCAGCTGGTGCAGGCCCATGAGGCCGTGGAGGCCGGCCAGGCCTTGGGCAATGTGGTGGTGGATTTGCTTTAAGCCCGCCTAGGAAAAAGATGTATTACGAACCCGGCGTAACCCCGCACGGCTTGCCGCACGACCCTTTCAAGTCCTGCGTCATTCCCCGGCCAATTGGTTGGATTTCCACGGTGGACCGCGAAGGGCGGCACAACTTGGCGCCTTACAGCCAGTTTCAAAACGTGACCTTCAACCCACCTATCGTCATGTTCTCGGCCAACCAGAACACCCGTGGCGACCGCAAAGACTCGGTGCGCAATGCTGAAGACACCGGTGAGTTTGTTTGGAACATGGCGACCTACGATTTGCGCGAAGCCGTGAACAAGTCGGCCGAAGAACTGCCGCATGGGGCCGATGAATTTGAGCACGCGGGCTTAAAAAAAATGGCGTCGCGCTTGGTCAAACCGGCCCGGGTGGTGGGCTCACCGGTGCATTTTGAATGCGTCTACCTCAACACCCTGCGGTTTCCGGGTGTGCCACCCTTGGGCACGGCTGATGTGGTGTTTGGCCGCGTGGTGGCGGTGCACATTGACGACGAAGTGCTGACGTGCGAGGGCCTGATCGATGTGCTGAAAATCAAACCCTTGGCGCGTATGGGCTACTACGATTACACCTATGTGGACAACCAGTTCCAGATGGTGATTGGTGGCGACAACAGCGCCTTGTTGGCCGGCCTGGAAGGCTCGCCGGACAAAGCCCGGCGCGCCACATCCACCTGAAACTCCATCTTCAGGCGCATTGCCTCAATGCGCACCGCCCGCGTCTGCCGCGGCTGAAGTAGCGCCCAATTGCGCCGGCCGTTTGGTGAGCCAGATCACACTGATCAGCCCGATGAAAATAAAGGCCGAAGCCAAAAAAATATCATCGGCGGCGCGCGTGAAAGCTTGTTGATCGATCAGTCGGTTGATTTGCGACAATGCTTGCGCGGTGCTCAGGCCGCTGTTTTGGAGCGACTCCACAGTGATGCCAAAAACGCCTTGGCCTTGCACCAGGGTTTCGGTCATGTGAGCATGGTGCATGGCGGCCCTACTTTCCCACACGGTGGTGGCGATCGAGGTGCCCATGGCGCCTGCGGTGATGCGGGTAAAGTTGCTAAGGCCTGCTGCCGACGGAATCCGTTCGGGCGGGATGCCTGCCAAGGTGAGCGTTGTCAAAGGGATGAAGAACATGGCCATTGCAGCGCCTTGCATCAGCGTCGGGATCAGGATGTGGGCCAGATCGGTTTGCACCGTGAATTGTGAGCGCATCCACAGCACCACAGCAAAGCCCAAAAAGGCAATGGTGGCGATGCGGCGCGGGTCCCAGACAGTGACTTTTTTTCCAATCAAAGGCGTGAGCAAAATGGCCAAGATGCCCACGGGTGCCAATGCCAGTCCGGCATTGGTCGCGGTGTAACCCATCCATTGCTGCAGCCACAAGGGCAGCAGCACCACATTGCCAAAGAACAAGGCATAGGCCACTGAAAGCGACAACGCACCGAAGGTGAAGTTGCGCCCCTTGAACAAGCGCAGGTCTACCACGGGGTGTTCATCGGTCAACTCCCAGACTATAAACACCGCAAACGCCACCACGGCGACGATGGCCAAACCGATGATGGTGTTGGAAGCAAACCAATCGAGCTCTTTGCCCTTGTCGAGCATGAGTTGTAAGGCGCCAACCCAGATCACCAGCAGGCTCAGGCCGATCGAGTCGATGGGTAGCTTGCGCGTCGGCGTTTCGCGTCGGCGGTAAATGCCCCAGGTCAGCCCCGCGGCAAACAAGCCCACCGGCACGTTGATGTAAAAAATCCAGGGCCAAGAAATGTTGTCGGTGATCCAGCCGCCCAGAAGCGGCCCGGCCACTGGCGCCACCAGCGTGGTCACGCCCCACAGCGCCAAGGCCGTGCCCGCTTTGGCGCGCGGGTAGCTGCTCAGCAGCAGGGTTTGCGACAGCGGAATCATGGGGCCCGCCACCAGGCCTTGCAGCACGCGAAAGAACACCAGCATTTCCAGCGAGTGGGCCAGGCCACATAGCCAACTGGCCAGTACAAACAGCAGCACGCTCATGGTGAACAAGCGCACCGCGCCAAAGCGCTGTGTGAGCCAGCCCGTGAGCGGCACCGAAATCGCATTGGCCACGCCAAAACTGGTGATGACCCAGGTGCCTTGGCCGGGGCTGACGCCCAGGTCGCCCGAGATGGCGGGAATCGAGACGTTGGCAATCGACGAGTCGAGCACGTTCATGAACGTGGCCAGCGACAAGGACAGCGTGCCCAGCAGCAAGGCCGTGCCTTGCAAAGGCATCACGGCAGCTGGGGAAGAAGCTTGGGGTTGAGACACTGCGTTCAAGGCGTCTTGCGACCCAGATTGGCGGCAATGATGCGTTCGACGCGCTGGTCTGCGGCGCGTTGCTGGCTTTCAAACACCGTGGTCACAGCCGCAGGGCTGGAGCGAGGTGAATCAGCCAAGGTCTTGCCGCTTTGATCTTGGGTGTCCACCGACACGTCCATGGACAGGCCCACGCGCAAGGGGTGTTCGGCCAGATCCTTGGCATCGATGGTGATGCGCACAGGCACGCGTTGCACCACCTTGATCCAGTTGCCGGTGGCGTTTTGCGCCGGCAGCAAGGCAAAGGCTGCGCCCGTGCCAGCACCCAGGCCCACCACTTTGCCGTGATAGACCACTTTGGTGCCGTACACATCAGCTTCCATTTCAGCGGGCTGGCCCATGCGCAGGCTTTGCAGCTGACTTTCCTTGAAGTTGGCATCCACCCACAATTGGTTCAGTGCCACCAAAGTCATCAAGGGCGCGCCGGCTTGCACACGTTGGCCCAGTTGCACGCCGCGTTTGGCGATGTGGCCATCGGTGGGGGCCAGCAATTCGACACGCTGCAGGGCTAGATAAGCTTCACGCACTTTGGCGGCGGCACGTTGCACACTGGGGTGCTGAGCCACGCTGGTGCCTTCGGTCTGGGTTTGGCTGGAGCTGAGTTGTTCTTTGGCGGCCGTCACGGCCGATTGCGCGGCCACCACGGTACTTTTGGCTGCATTGGCCTGGGCTTGGGCGTGTTGAAATTCTTCTTTTCCAATCGCACCACTGGCCACCAACGGTGCACGGCGCTGCGCGTCGTCTAGCGCGCGGGCCAGGTCGGTTTGGCTGCGGCTCAGATCGGCTTCACGCAATTGCACCTGGGCTTGCAAGGTGCTGTTGTTGGCAAACAGGGTGCGCACTTCGCGCACGGTTTGCGCCAGTTGGGCTTCGGTTTGCTCCAGGGCGATGCTGGCGTCCGCCGCATCGAGCTTGACCAGAATCTGGCCGGCTTTTACAAAGTCGGTGTCATCGGCCTGAATGGCCACCACCGTGCCGCCGACTTGCGGCGTGATTTGCACCACGTTGCCGGCCACATAGGCGTTGTCGGTATTTTGTTGATGTCGGCCTTGCAGCCAGTGCCAGCCGCCCCAAGCCAGGCCGCTCACGCCCAATGCGATGGCAATCAGGGTCAGGCCGCGGCGGCGGGCGGTGGTCGATTCGGAGGGGGTCATGGCAGTCATGGCGTATTTTCTTTTTCGGGTGCAGTGCGTGAGCGGTGCGTTATCTTGAAGTTGGGGTCAGCGTTGAGGTCAGTGCCAAAGCGTCATCACGCCAGCCACCGCCCAGAGCTTTCATCAGGTTGATTTGGTTGTCTATTTGTCTGGCGCGCAGATCGGCTTGGGCACGGCGTTGGGCCAGAACCGCGGTTTCAGCTGACAGCACGAGCACGGCATTACCCAGTCCTGCCGCAAAGCGTTGTTGTGCCAAAGCATGGTTTTGCGTTGCGCTGTGCAGCGCGGCGGTTTGGGCTTGCGCTTGACGGCGCAGTGACTGCGCGGATTCGATGGCATCCGTGGTTTCTTTCACGGCGTCGAGTACGGTGGCGTTGTATTGCGCCACGGCCATGTCGCGTTCGGTGAGTCGGCCGGCGAGCTGCGCTTGCAAACGGCCACCGTCAAACAGCGGCAACCGTACGGCCGGGCTGACACCGATTTGACGGCTTCCGGCATCGAGCAGATGGCTCAGGCCCAGGGCGTTGTAGCCAACGAAGGCACTCAAATTCACGTTCGGGTAGAACTGGGTTTTAGCTATGGCCACGTCCTGGCTAGCCGCCTCGACGCGCCAACGGCTGGCGACCACATCCGGGCGGCGACCCAGTAGGTCGGCGCCCAAGGTGGAGGGCAGGGCGTCGAGTTGCAGGTTGAACAACTGGGGTGACAGCGAGGCCAAGGCCTGCGGCGCTTGGCCGCTTAGCACGGCCAACTGGTGACGGGTTAGCGTGATTTGCTCTTCCAGCGCTTCGAGTTGGACCAAGGCGTCAGACAGGTTGCCATCGGACTGGCTTTGCTCGACCTGGGTGTCCAGACCTGCAGCAAAACGCTCGGCAATCAGTTGGCGCAGGGCCATGCGTTGCTGCTGCGCGCGCAGCGCGATGTCGCGCTGCGACACTAGGCGAGCCAGGCCCACATAGGTTTTGCACAGTTGACTGGCCAAACCGGTGGCCGCCACGGCCGCGTCAGCCTGCGCCGCGCGAGTTTGCCCGATGGCCGAAGCCAGCTCGGCCGCATGTTGGCCCCACAGATCGGGCGACCAAGACACACCCGCTTGCAGCGTGTCGTTGTCCCAGGTGTTGCCGGCAATCGGCTTGGGGTACAGGCCGTTGGCGCTAAAGCGTTGGCGCGTGAAGTCGGCGCCCAGTGTGGCTTGGGGCAGGCCGTTGGCCCGAGCCATGCCGCTCAAGGCTTGCATGCGGCGCACCCGCAACTGGGCGGTGAGCAGCGTGGGGTTGTCGGCCAAAGCGGTGGCCACCAAGGCGTTCAGGGGAGCATCACCCAAGGCCTGCCACCAGATGGGGGACAGCGCGGCGGTGCTCGGCTCTGTGAGTTGCAGCGCGGCGGCGCTGGTGGTTTTCAGGGCTGCGACTTCAGGGCCGGGCGTGCTGCAGGCCATCAGGCTGGCGGTCAAACTCAGGCTTAAAAAGCGCATCAATGTGGAGGGAAAAGAAGTCATGGCGCGATCAGTTCATGTCAATGGGACGGGGTGTTTTTTTGGGGCGCTGTTTGAGTGCCTCGCCATTGCTCAGCATGCGCTGCAACAGTTGCAACATAAGAGCCCATTCGGTTTTAGAAAAGCCTTGCAAATGGCCGTTCAGCACATCCGCCAACACAGTGGGCACATGCTGCGCCACCTCACGGCCCGCATCGGTCAAGCTCAGGTGCACCACGCGGCGGTCTTGCACCGAACGCTCGCGGCGAATCAATCCTTTGATTTCCAGACGGGTCAGCGAGCGGGTCAGCGCGGCGGGGTCGATGGTCATGTCGCGCGCCAACTGCGCCGAGGTTTGGCTTTCGTTCCTCAGCAGTTTGTACAAGGGCAACCACTGCACATAGGTCAGCTTGTAGGGTGCCAGTTGCGCATCGGCCTGCGCCAGGATCGATGAAAGCACCTTGTTCATCAGGTGACCCACGCTTTGATCCGGTTGGTACTGATCTGGAAGGTAAAACTGAGCAGCTTGAGTTGGGGCCATTGTGGGGCTATTGTAATTGACTAGTCAATGATTGACTGGACAATGAAAATCATCTGAAGACACAAAAATGGGCTTGTCGCAGGCTCGACACAGCTTGTGGGTTACGGGCGATAGAGTGGCCCTTATGAAAACCTTTGAAACCCTCCAAGATTTGGCTGCATGTGCGGGCCAGCCCGTCACGGTCACGCCATGGCTGCAAATCACGCAAGAGCAAGTCAACCAGTTCGCCGAGGCCACAGGCGACCACCAGTGGATTCACATTGATGTGGAGCGCGCCAAGGCGGGGCCTTTTGGTGGGCCGATTGCACATGGCTTTTTGACCTTGTCCTTGATTCCGAAGTTTTTCCAGTCTGGCATCCACGTCACCCAAACCCGCATGGGCGTGAACTACGGCTTGAACAAAGTGCGTTTCACCTCCCCGGTGCCGGTGGGGAGCCGTTTGCGCGCGCACCTCAAGTTGCTGTCCGCCACGCCCATTGACAACCAGGGCTTGCAATGCGCCTGGGAAGTGACGATTGAGCGCGAAGGCACCGACAAGCCGGTGTGCATTGCCGAGTCCCTGTCGCGTTCTTACCCTTGATGTTTTGAAAAGCCAGGCCACCTCGTTTCAAACGAAATGGTTTTGCCGCCAGGCCTCAAATACCGTCACCGCCACGGCGTTGGACAGGTTCAGGCTGCGCTGGCCTTCGCGCATCGGCAATTTGAGTCGACACTCGGACGCCAAACTTTCCCGCAGCTCGGGCGCTAAGCCCCGAGTTTCGGCGCCGAACACAAACCAGTCGCCCGGCTGAAAGGCCACCTCGTGCACCAAGCGTGAGCCGCGTGTGGTCATCGCAAACAAGCGCTTCGGATCGGGTTGTTCGTCTTTTAAAAACTGTGCCCAATCGGCGTGACGTTTGAGCTGCGCGTACTCGTGGTAATCGAGCCCGGCGCGGCGCATGTGTTTGTCGTCCATTGAAAACCCCAGGGGTTCGACCAAATGCAGCATGCAGCCGGTGTTGGCGGCCAAGCGGATGACGTTGCCGGTGTTGGGTGGGATTTCGGGTTCGACCAAGACAATATGAAACATAGGCCGTATTGTGCGGGACGCGGTCATCCGAACCTGTAAGGTCTGAGGCCCTCTTTTTATGGCCCGTCGTGCGCACCTTCCTCGGTCCGAGCGAACACGACCGTGGTGATTTGCGACACCCCCGCCGCCGCCAAAGCCAGCGCGGCCATTTGCAAAGATGCCCCCGTGGTCATCACATCGTCCACCAGCATCACCCGTTGGTCTCACAGCGTCGCAGCTTGCAGGGGATCGACCGCGAAAGCGTCTTGCAAATTACGCAGCCGCTTCGACCGGGGCAGGGTGCGTTGGGCGGGCGTATCGCGTATGCGCGTCAGCAGGTCGTAGCGCGTTTTAAGAGGTGACAGCTGCCGGGACAACAGCAACGATTGGTTCAATCCGCGCTGGGCCAAGCGTTGTGGCGACAAGGGCATGGGCAGCAGCCAATCGGATTGCGCCAGCGCATCGTCCGCACCAGGGGCGCTGAGCATCAGGCTGGCCAAGCTACTGGCCCTGCCGGGTTGTGACTGGTATTTGAACTGCGCGACCAGGTCCGCCCAAGGCCATTGGTAGCTGACGGCCGTCAAAGCACTTTGCCAAGGCGGCGCTTTGAGAAGGCAAGCGCCGCAGCGTTCGATTGAATCTGGAATTTGCAAGGCGCAAGAGCGACAGCGGTGCACCGGTTGGGCAAAGGCGGTAATAACAGAATTCACACACCTGTCGCGCCGGCCAGGCTTTGCAAATGGCGCATTGACTAGGCAGTCAGGACCCCAGCCGGTCCGCGGCCAAGTCGGGTGGCGGGGATGGCAAAGGTGCGGCAGAAAACCTTGAAAAGCGTCTGGCGAGCATGAACTCAATATACTGCCAACTCTTTTCCATTCACAGTTCTCCTTTTTTACAGACCCGCTTTGTCAACACCTCGTCCCCCCACCATGGACTCCACGGCTGCGCTGCGCTGGGCCCGTCGCGCTTTGCCCGCTGCCAAAGGGGGCGACCCATCGCCCTGGTTGCACGAAGAAGTGGCGATGCGCATGCAGGATCGGCTTGAATTCATCAAGTTACAGCCGACACACTGGGCGGCTTGGGAGCCCTTGCGCAGTGGTTTGGCTGCTTTGCGCCAAGTGGCGGCTCGTTATAAGCAAGCCAACTGGTATGCCGTGGTGGCGCAGCCACAGGAATTGCAAGCTGCAGAAGTGGCGTTGCAAACGCCATGGTGGCGACTGTCACGTTGGACGCGTCCCGTGGTTTTTGCGGCCAGCGCGCCGGCTTTGCCGGTGCAAATGGTCTGGGCGAATATGTTGCTGCACCAATCGGCCGATCCGCAAGCCTTGATCGCCCAATGGCATCGGGCTTTGGCGGTGGACGGATTTGTCATGTTTTCTTGCCTCGGCCCCGACACCCTGCGTGAGTTGCGTGCTGCTTTTGCTGAGCAGGGTTGGCCGCCGCCTGCGCATGAGTTCACCGACATGCATGACTGGGGAGACATGCTGGTGGAGGCGGGGTTTGCCGAGCCGGTAATGGACATGGAGCGCATTACCCTGACCTATGCATCGCCCGAGCGCATGCTGGCCGAGTTGCGGGATTTGGGGCGCAACTTCCATGTGCAGCGGTTTTCGGGCTTGCGCGGCAGGCGCTGGCTGAGCCAGTTGCAGGCCGTATTGCAAACGCTGGCGCGGCCCGAAGAGGACGGCCGCTTGGTGCTGACCTTTGAAGTGGTGTACGGTCACGCCCTCAAGCCCCAAGCCCGCGCTAAAGTGCAAGCCGTCAGTGCCATTGACTTGCACGATATGCGTGCGATGCTGCGAAAGAATCCAAAGATTTAGCGTTTCGTTTGAGTTTGATCAAATCCCCTTTATAAGTCGGGTAAAATCTGCCCCGTTAAAGCCCAAACTGGTCTTGAATCAAGCAACTTGTCGATCAAAAGATGACGTATGTCAAATCGGGTGTACACATTTGCGCAGGTCTCAGGTCAATCCATTGATTGGAGACTGCGAAAAAACTGCTCATTGGCGCCGGCACAGCTGGGATGGATTTACCTGTCCCTGTGCTGTGTATCGCTGCTGATCGGCACGTTTTTTTGGTTGCAGGGCGCCACTTTGGTGCTCGGCTTTGCTTGGTTGGAGGTCATGGTGGTGGGGTTGGCATTTTTCATTTATGCCCGCCACGCCACCGATGGGGAATGGATTTCGATTGAAGGTACTCGCGTGGTCGTGGAGTGTGAAACTGCCGGCAAACGCGAGCGGGCCGAGTTCGACAGGCAATGGGTTCGGGTAGAGCCACTTGCCGATGATCGGAGTTTGATCGAGGTGTCGGGTAGAGGCAAGTCAGTTGAAGTGGGGCGTTTTGTACGCCCTGAACAGCGATTGATGTTGGCCCAAGAAATTCGTCGGGCATTGCGCCAAGCGTGATGCCCACGTTGTGACACCGCGCAAGCGGTGATGCGACAAAGGTAGTAGGTTCTACAGAGACTTGGAAGTTAGTGACGACTATGAAGAGCATTTCCAATAAATTGGCTTCGCTTCTTTGCCATGCTGGCATATGGACGGGCGCTTTGATGGCCACCTCCGCGCATGCGGTGAACGATTTGCCTGGTGGCCCCGCTGTCAATCAGCTTAATTTGCATCCGGCAGTGACCAAAATCGCTGAAGAGCAGCATTGGTTGCATGGTTTCATGATGATCATCTGCGTGGTGATCTTCATTGCCGTGTTTGCGGTGATGTTTTATTCCATCTGGAAGCACCGCAAATCAGTGGGTCACAAACCTGCGACTTTCCATGAATCTGTCACTGTTGAAATTCTGTGGACCTTGGCCCCTTTCATCATCGTGATCTTGATGGCTTTGCCGGCAACTAAAGTTTTGGTGGCTTCAAAAGACACCACGAACGCCGATCTGACGGTTAAAGTCACCGGTTACCAGTGGAAATGGGGCTACGACTACATCAAAGGTGAGGGTGAGGGCTTGGCTTACATCTCCACCTTGGATTCATCGCAACGTGCCATGTCCAATGCCGGCAAGCCTGAAGGCGACGATTACCTTTTGCGCGTGGACAACCCCTTGGTGGTGCCCGTGGGCAAGAAAATCCGCGTGATTACGACCGCCAATGATGTGATTCACTCTTTTGCGGTGAACTCCCTGGGTATCAAGCAAGATGCGATTCCTGGTTTTGTGCGTGACACTTGGTTCCGTGCCGAAAAAGTCGGCACCTACTACGGCCAATGCCAAGAACTGTGCGGTAAAGAACACGCCTACATGCCTATCCAGGTGAAAGTGCTGTCTGGCGAAGACTACGCAGCCTGGGTGAACGTGGAGAAGAAAAAACAAGCCGCCAAAGCGGACGATCCAAGCAAAGTCTGGACTTTGGAAGATCTGACCAAGCGTGGCGAAAAAGTCTATGCCGCCAATTGCGCCGCATGCCACCAAGCCAACGGCAAGGGCGCAGGCCCGATCAAGCCGCTGGATGGCGCAGCCGTGGTGCTGGATGCTGACAAGCTGAAGCAAGTGGCTGTATTGCTGAATGGTCAAAACAACGGTGCCATGCCTTCTTGGAAAGCTCTATCGGACACCGAGATCGCAGCTGTGATCACCTTCACCAAGAACAACTGGTCTAACAAGACCGGGCAGTTCGTGCAACCGGCCGAAGTGCTGGCCGCCCGTAAATAAGTCATTACCGCATTAAAGGAAATCAAGATGAGTGCCGTTCTCGACCATCACGATCATGCCCACGACGATCACAGCCACGCTCCGAGCGGCTGGCGCCGTTGGGTCTATGCGACCAACCACAAAGACATCGGTACTTTGTACTTGTTGTTCAGTTTCACCATGCTGATGATCGGCGGCATCTTGGCGCTGTTGATTCGCGCTGAGCTGTTCCAGCCCGGCCTGCAACTGGTCAACCCGGAAATGTTCAACCAGTTCACCACCATGCACGGTTTGATCATGGTGTTTGGCGCGATCATGCCCGCCTTTGTGGGGTTTGCGAACTGGATGATTCCATTGCAAATTGGCGCGGCCGACATGGCGTTTGCCCGCATGAACAACTTCAGCTTCTGGCTGATGATTCCTGCTGGTTTGATGCTGGCGGGTTCCTTCTTCATGCCCGGTGGCGCCCCCGCTGCTGGCTGGACCTTGTACGCACCTTTGACCCTGCAAATGGGCCCTTCGATGGACGCAGGTATTTTTGCCATGCACATCCTGGGTGCTTCGTCCATCATGGGTTCGATCAACATCATCGTCACCATCTTGAACATGCGCGCGCCTGGCATGACCTTGATGAAGATGCCCATGTTCGCTTGGACATGGTTGATCACCGCTTATTTGCTGATTGCTGTGATGCCCGTGTTGGCTGGCGCGATCACCATGACGCTGACTGACCGCCACTTTGGCACCAGTTTCTTCAACCCCGCTGGCGGCGGTGACCCGGTCATGTACCAGCACATTTTCTGGTTCTTCGGTCACCCTGAGGTCTACATCATGATCTTGCCGGCTTTCGGCATCATCAGCCAGATCGTGCCGGCTTTTGCCCGCAAGCGTCTGTTCGGCTACGCCTCTATGGTGTATGCGACTTCATCGATTGCTATTTTGTCGTTCATCGTGTGGGCGCACCACATGTTCACGACCGGTATGCCGGTGACAGGTCAGCTGTTCTTCATGTATGCCACGATGCTGATCGCTGTGCCTACGGCTGTGAAGATTTTCAACTGGATCGCCACCATGTGGCGCGGTTCCATGACCTTTGAAACCCCGATGCTGTTTGCTGTCGGTTTCATCTTTGTGTTCACCATGGGCGGCTTCACCGGTCTGATCTTGGCCATGGCGCCGATTGACATCCAGTTGCAAGACACGTACTACGTGGTGGCTCACTTTCACTACGTGTTGGTGGCCGGTTCCTTGTTTGCTTTGTTTGCAGGCTTTTACTACTGGGCTCCCAAGTGGACCGGTGTGATGTACCACGAAGGCCGCGGCAAGATCCACTTCTGGTGGTCGTTGATTTCTTTCAACGTGACCTTCTTCCCGATGCACTTTTTGGGTCTGGCCGGCATGCCCCGTCGCTATGCCGACTACCCCATGCAGTTCGCTGACTTCAACGCGCTGGCTTCAGTCGGTGGCTTCTTCTTTGGCTTTGCCCAGGTGTACTTCTTCTTGTTCGTGGTCGTGCCTTGCATGCGCGGTCAAGGTGTCAAAGCACCTCAGCGTCCATGGAACGATCCTGATGGCGCCGGTGCAGAAGGCTTGGAGTGGGAAGTTCCCTCGCCAGCGCCCTTCCACACCTTTGAGAACCCACCCAAGTTGGACATCACCGCCACCCGTGTGATCGGCTAATTCAAAGAAAACCATGACACCCGAACAAAAGAAAAGTAATTTGCGTATGGCCTTGACCTTGGCCTCTGTCGCTGCGATGTTTTTCATCGGGTTCATGGCCAAGATGATTCTGTTGGGCCATTGAGCCTTCGTCTGCCATGAATCTGCGCAACGAAAATTCCAAAATGATGGGCAAGTTGGCTGTGATTACAGTCAGCATGTTCGCTTTTGGCTATGCGCTGATTCCTTTGTACAAACACATTTGCGAAATCACCGGGATCAACATCCTGTCGCTGGTTGAACGCCAGGTGCCTGGCAATGGCGTGGCCGGGTCGGATGCCCGTGCAGTCAATAGCCAGGTGGACAAGACCCGATCGATTACGGTGGAGTTTGATGCGAACTCCCGTGGGCCTTGGGACTTCAAGCCCGAGACGCGTTCTGTGGTGGTCCATCCGGGCGAATTGACCACGGTGATGTACGAGTTCCAAAATGTGCAAAACAAGCGCATGGCAGCGCAGGCTATTCCCAGTTATGCGCCGCACCAAGCAGCGGCGTATTTCAACAAGCTTGAATGTTTTTGCTTCAATCAATACACCTTGGAGCCCGGCGAGAAAAAACGCTGGCCCGTGGCTTTTGTGATTGATCCCAAATTGTCCAAAGACGTGACCACGATCACCTTGTCGTACACGTTTTTTGAAGTGGGAGGCAAGACACCTCCTGCACCCGTGGCCACGCAGGACACGGTGCCCTTGCTGAAAGCGGGCACTTGACCATGCCCAATAAGCAACAACCTAAAGCGACGTTTCTGCGTACGCTGCAAGCGGTCATGTGGTCGTTTGCGGGTATGCGCAAGGGCAGTGCCTCGCAAGAAGATATGGCGCGTTTGAACCCCTTTCACATCATTGCTGTGGCCATTGGCCTGGTGGTGGTGATGGTGGTGGGTTTGATCGCCTTGGTGAACTGGGTGGTGGCACAACCATCGACCCTTTTATAAACCGATCAAGATTTTAAGATTTGAGAGCAGGAGTACACATGAGTTCCACCGCACACGGCACCACGCCTTACTATTTCGTTCCCCACCCCTCACGGCACCCCGTGATGGCGGCCATCGGATTGTTCTTTGTGATCCTTGGCGCAGGCCAGTGGGTGAACGGTGCGGACTGGGGCAAATACTCTTTGTTCTTTGGCCTGATCTGGTGGTTGACCGTGTTGTACCAGTGGTTCAGTGAAGCGATTGGCGAAAGTGAAAGCGGCCAGTACGGTCGCAAAATCGATTTGTCTTTCCGCTGGAGCATGACCTGGTTCATCTTCTCCGAAGTCATGTTTTTCGGTGCATTTTTCACTGCTTTGTGGTGGGCTCGCACCCACTCCCTGCCTGCCTTGGGCAGCTTGGAAAACGCCTTGATTTGGCCTGACTTCAAAGCCGTGTGGCCTACGTTGGCCGCAGGTGCGACTGCTTCTCCGGCCGGCATTGTCGAGCCCTTCCAGACCATGTCACCCTTTTGGTTGCCGACCATCAACACCGGTTTGCTGTTGACTTCGGGCGTGACCCTGACCGTGGCGCACCATGCTTTGCAGCATGGCGACCGTTCTAAAACCATCAAGTTCATGTGGCTGACCGTGCTCTTGGGAGTGACCTTCTTGTTTGTGCAAGGTTACGAATACGCCCACGCCTGGTCTGAAATGAATTTGAAACTCAGCTCCGGCGTGTATGGCTCGACCTTCTACATGCTCACTGGTTTTCACGGCTTTCACGTGTTTGTGGGTATGTTGATGCTGTTGTTCATTACTTTGCGTTTGCAAAAAGGCCACTTCACTGCGGACCGCCACTTTGGTTTTGAAGGTGCAGCTTGGTACTGGCACTTTGTGGACGTGGTTTGGTTGGGCTTGTACATCCTGGTTTACTGGATGTAAATCGGCTGTGATGCATGGAAAAAGCGCCGAAGGGCGCTTTTTTTGTGGAAGTAGGGATTGCAGAGGACCTGGGCAAGAGAGGGTCTTCAGGCCCCAGCTGGAATTCCCGAAGGTTGGATGTAACCCAGCTTCCAAGCCAGCAAAATACAGATAAAGAGCACAATGGAAAAGCCAACGCGAAACGCCAAGGCTTTGGCCATGCCGCCCGAAGGATGTTTGCCCGAAGATTGGCCGTCACCCTTCATCATGTAAAACAACGCAGCGCCCAGGCTGCCCAAAATGGCCAAAAATGCGATTGCAACAAGGTATGTCATGACGAGGATTATCGGATGAGTTGGTGGCAATTGCCAAACACCCGCCACGCACAAAGCAAGCCCCTGCGATTTGTGGGGATCTTGCTGGCCGCCTTGTTGTCTGTGGCCCTCACCAGTTCGCTGGGTTTTTGGCAGTTGCGTCGTGCGGCCACGAAAGAGGCTTGGCAAGCGCAAATGGCGCAACGCGCCGAAATGGCGGTGGTCGATGGCGCGAGCTTGGGGCAAGCAGATGACAGCCCAGATAACCGCGCGGGACTGATTCACCGCACCGTTCGTTTACAAGGACAGTGGCTAGCGGACCAGACCGTGTTTTTGGACAACCGGCAAATGAACGCGCGTGTGGGTTTTTACGTGCTCACGCCGCTGCGCTTGACGGCGTCGAAAGCCGTGATTTTGGTGCAACGCGGATGGGTGCCCAGGCATTTCACCGAGCGCAGCCATTTGCCCGACGTGCCCACGCCGACAGGAGAGGTGACCATCATCGGGCGCATTGCCCTTGCCCCGTCCAAGCTCTATGAGTTGGGCGATTCGGGGGATGGCCCGATACGGCAAAATCTCGACTTGGCTGCTTTGCGCGCTAAGACAGGATGGCCTTTGCTGGAGGTGACGGTGGTGCAAACGGGTGCGCCGTCAGAAGGTCTGTTACGCGAATGGCCGCAACCGGCCACGGGTGTTGAAAAACACTATGGCTATGCTTTTCAATGGTTTGGGCTCAGTGCCTTGATCACCTTGCTTTATGTCTGGTTCCAAATTGTCCGACGAAATACAACTCCCAAACCCTAGCGCGAAGTCTTCACACGATGCGCCCTTGGGCTTTACGGTGCACAGCATGCCCGCTCCGAACGATGCGCTGCAGGCAGATGCTGCCCGCACCCGCATGGGCCGATGGAAAATGCTGTTTGTCCTGCTGATCTGCGCGTCACCCGTGGTGGCCTCGTATTGGACTTACTACGTGATCCGGCCCGAAGGGCGGCGCAACTATGGCGAACTGATTGAGCCGCAACGTCCCTTGCCTGCGGTGGCCACCTTGTCTTTGTCTGGCGAGGCATCGCCTTTGACCGCACTCAAAGGCCAATGGCTGTTGCTCAGTGTCGGCACTGGGGCTTGTGATTCGACTTGCCAGCAGCGCTTGTACTTTCAGCGCCAATTGCGTGAGACCTTGGGTAAAGACAAAGACCGTCTGGACCGCGTGTGGTTGATTCAAGACGATGCGGCCGTTGCGCCCACGCTCATGCCTGCCTTGGCCCAAGCCACGGTCTTGAAAGTCAAGGCGCAGGACCTGCAAGCCTGGTTGCCACCCGCCCCAGGCCAGAGTCTGGACGCCCATTTGTACTTGGTCGATCCTTTGGGCAATTTGATGATGCGATTTCCTGCGCACATGGATGCGGCAGGCGCGGGCAAGGCCAAACGCGATTTGGAGCGGGTACTGCGGGCTTCCGCGTTTTGGGATACCCCTGGGCGCTAATGCCATGAATGCTGTCGAGCTCTACAACTGGACACCGGCCTTGCACGTCATGGCCATGGGTTTGCTACTCGCTTTGGGGCCTTTGTGCTGGGTCTGGTTGCGCCATCGGCAAAGTGACCAGGCTGACCGCAAGCGAGCGCTGGTGGTCCTGACTTTGTTTTTGACTTTCGATTTGGTGCTGTTTGGTGCCTTCACCCGTTTGACGGATTCGGGCTTGGGTTGTCCCGATTGGCCGGGCTGTTATGGCAGTGTCACGCCAATTGGCGCGGTGGCTCACATTGAAGCCGCGCAAACCGCCATGCCCACCGGGCCCGTGACCCACAGCAAAGCCTGGGTTGAAATGGTTCACCGCTATCTCGCCACGGGGGTGGGGGTGCTGATTCTGACCTTGGCCATTTCCAGCTGGACCAGCGCCTTCAAGGGCCAGCAGGATGTCAAGCCGACTTGGCCCACATTCACGTTGCTGTGGGTGTGTCTGCAAGGCGCATTTGGGGCCTGGACCGTGACCATGAAGTTACACCCTGCCATCGTCACCATGCATTTGCTCGGAGGGTTGGGCTTGTTGGCCCTGCTGTGCACACAAGCGGTTCGTTCGCGCAGGCAGTTGCGTGCACCCCTGTCACCCGCTTTGCGTGCAGCGCTGCTGTGCGTCACGGTGTTGGTCTGGCTGCAAATCACCTTGGGCGGGTGGGTCAGCACCAACTATGCGGTCTTGGCCTGCCAAGACTTTCCGTTGTGCAACGCCCAATGGTGGCCCGTTTGGGATGGCCTGGGTTTTGAGCTCTGGCGCGAATTGGGTCTCACGGCCTCGGGTGAGATCCTGCCTTTTTCTGCCTTGGTGTCCATCCATGTGGTGCACCGGTTCATGGCGCTGGCGGTCGCACTCGCCTTGCTTGGCTTGGCTTGGCGCTTGAAAGCAGCCCAGGTTTTGGTGCGCCAAGCGCAGTGCTTGCAAGCCTTGGTGGTGTTGCAACTGCTGACCGGACTGTCCAATGTGGTGCTGGGCTGGCCGCTGCTGGCGGCGGTGTTGCACACCGGCGGCGCTGCCGGCTTGGTGGTGGTGCTCACTTGGGCGCTCACCGCCAGTCAACGATTTTCTGACTCTTTTCATGCGCGTGCCACATCGTTTGTGGGCGGCATCGACACAAGGCCTCTGGCATGACTGAACTCCATACCCCTGCGGCGTCGACCTGGCGCCAGTTCTATGCGCTGACCAAACCCCGAGTGGTGCAGTTGATCGTTTTTTGCGCTTTGATTGGCATGGTCTTGGCTGTGCCCGGCGTGCCCAATGCAGAGCAAGTGCGCTTGGGCTTGATCGCTTGTGCGGGCATCTGGTTGGTGGCCGGAGCGGCGGCGGCTTTCAATTGTTTGGTGGAAAAAACCATTGATGCCAAGATGAAGCGCACGGCGTGGCGCCCGACGGCCAGAGGCGAGTTGTCTGATCGCCAAGCCCTGATTTTTTCGGCGATGTTGTGCACGGCAGGTTCGGTCATTTTGTATGCCGCCGTGAACCCGTTAACGATGTGGCTGACCTTTGCCACTTTCGTAGGCTATGCCGTGATCTACACCGTGATCTTGAAGCCTTTGACACCGCAAAACATTGTCATCGGTGGCGCTTCGGGGGCCATGCCCCCAGTGCTCGGTTGGGCGGCGATGACCGGTGATGTGGGGCCGGAAGCCTTGATCCTTTTTTTGATCATTTTCTTGTGGACGCCGCCGCACTTTTGGGCCTTGGCTTTGTACCGCGTGGAGGACTACAGGAAGTCGGGCTTGCCCATGCTGCCGGTCACCCATGGCAATGAATTCACTCGCTTGCAAGTGCTGCTGTATACCTTTGTGCTGATGGCCGCTTGTCTCATGCCCTTCATCTACGGCATGAGCTCATGGCTGTACCTGTCGGTGGCGGTGGTGTTGAGTTTGGGTTTTATTGGCTACGCTTGGGCGCTGTGGCGCAACTATTCCGATGCGCTGGCGCGCAAGACTTTTCGCTTTTCGCTGATTCACCTCAGCGCGTTGTTTGCCGCTTTGTTGGTGGACCACTATCTTTTCTAATTTCACCATGACCGCTTTACTTCACCGCACCGTCTCCAAACGCCAAGCCTTGAGCGCCTTGGTTGCGGGTTTGTGGCTCGGCAGCACGGTGCTCAGCGCCTGCAGCCCCAATCAGCCTAGTTTCAAAGGGGTGGACATCACTGGCGCAGATTACGCCAAGGGCTTTAGCTTGCTGGACCACAACGGGCAAGTCCGTTCCCTGGCCGATTTTGCAGGCAAAGTCGTGATCGTGTTTTTTGGCTACACCCAATGCCCCGATGTGTGCCCCACCTCGATGCAAGAGTTGGCCGAAGTCAAACGTCTGTTGGGATCTGATGGAGACAAATTGCAAGGGGTGTTCATCACCTTAGACCCCGAGCGAGACACACCTGAAATGCTCAAAGCCTATATGGCCAATTTTGACCCCAGTTTCTTAGCCTTGCATCCCACGCCCGAGCAGTTAGCCGCCGTCACCAAAGACTTCAAAATTTATTTCAAAAAAGTGGATGGCAAAACCACCACGAGCTACACCTTGGACCATTCGGCCGGAAGTTACACCTTTGATACGCGCGGGCGGGTGCGTTTGTACAACCGCTATGGCAGTGGTGCAGCGGCGTTAGCGGCGGACGTCGCGGTCTTGCTTCAATCCAAATAAATACAGCGCGAAAAAAAATGCCGCAGAAGCGGCATTTTTTGTGAGTGGGATGTGATTACTTCACAGACACAGGCTTGCCAAAATCAACCCAATTTTTGCCATCAAACTTGACCAGTTGCATGGTCTGAAACAAAGCAAAATCAGAGGGAGAGGTGTTGGCCAAAACGCCGGGCAAGACCATGGGCAACTGGAAGTCTTTGATGTTGGCGGCTTGTTTCATGATGTTCTCGCGGGTCAGGTTGTCACCGGCTTGCTTGAGAACCTGGACCATCATCTGGGCGACAGCGTAGCCGTAGGTAGCGTTGCCATCATCTGGACTGACTTCAGGCGCGTATTTTTTGATCAGCGCTTTGAAGTCTTTCATGGTCGGGTCATTGTCCCAACGGACATCAGACCCTTCTTTCACATACAGCATAGAGATCACGCCGACGGCTTTATCCAAGCCAGCAGGTTTCAAAACGCTGCCCACCGACGCGGAGACCTGATTCAGGTAGTGCGTCGGTTTCCAACCCACCTCGTCCACTTTGCGAATGGCTTGAGCTGCGAATTTGGGTGTGGTGATGTTGAAGAAGGTGTCGGCCCCCGAACCTTTCAGCGTCACGATTTGCGAATCGATGGTGGGGTCGGTCACTTCATAAGACGCTTGCGACACGATCATGCTCGCAGCTTTGGCGCCCAGGCCTTCCTTGAAGCCATTGAAATAGTCTTTGCCGTAATCGTCGTTTTGCACCAGCACCGCAATTTTGGCGTTGGGCTTAGTGGCAATAATGTGTTGACCATACAGTTTGCCTTCCGAGTGGTAGTTGGGGTTAAAGCCAATGGTCCAAGGAAAGTTCTGCGGGTCGTTCCATTTCGATGCGCCTGTCGCCAGGAACATGTGCGGCACTTTCTTGGCGTTCATGTATTTGTGAATCGCCGTGTTGGACGGGGTGCCCAAAGTGCCCATCATCAACAAGACCTCATCTTGCTCCACCAAGCGACGCACCATTTCCACCGTTTTGGGTGGGCTGTAGCCATCGTCCAAGCTGATGAAGTTGATCTTGCGGCCATTCACGCCGCCTTGCTCATTCAATTGCTTGAAATACGCCGCTTGCACCTTGCCAATCGTGCCGTAGGCCGAAGCCGGACCGCTGTAGGGCATGGTTTGGCCAATTTTGATTTCCGTGTCACTGGCACCGGTATCGTATTTTTTTTGGGCCGAGGCCGGCATGGCGAAGCCAATGAGGGACAGGCACAAAGCACTCAGGGCAAATTGTCTCTTTTTCATGGTGGTCCTTGGTTGATATCAAAAAGCGAAAGAGGAAATCAGGGGTTGGTGGGTCGAAGCTTTTGGCCCAACAGGCGCAGCGCGCCGGCAATGCCGGTGGGCATGGTGTACATGAACAAAATCAGCATCACGCCGTAAATAGCCCAAGGCGCAGCTTTGGAAATTTGGTCGGCAATATTCGGTACAAATTGAATAAAGATGGCGCCGTACAGTGCACCTGGCAGAGAGGTGACACCGCCAATCACCATGCCCACCATCAGGGTGATGGACAGGAAAACGGTGAAGCTGTCGGGCGCCACAAAGGCCACCAAAATCGCACTCAAAGCGCCTGCTACGCCGGTGAACATGGCGCTCACGCCAAAGGCTAGGCTTTTGTACAGCGGTGTGTTGATGCCCATGGAGGCGGCGGCAATAGGTTGGTCACGAATCGCGATCAGCGCACGCCCCACGCGGCCGCGGATCAAATTCCAGCCAATCACGAACATGATGACGGTGATGGTCAGCGTGAAGAAATACAACCATCGGTCGGAATTCAGCTTCAAGCCAAACAAGGAGTCAAAAGGCGAATCGGGCTTCATGATCACAATGCCCTGCACGCCGCCAGTCAGAAACTCCAGGTGTTTGAATTTGAGCAATTGCGGCAAAGCCACCGCCAGCGCAAACGTGGCCAAGGCCAGGTAATGCCCTTCTAGTCGCAAAGCCGGCAAACCAAAAAGAAAACCGACGACCAGACACACCGCCGCAGCGATCGGGATCGTCATCCAGTAAGGCATGTCGAACTTGTCCATCAGCACCGCTGTGGTGTAGGCCCCGATGGCCAGAAAGGCCCCATGCCCTAGCGAAATCTGACCGCTGTAGCCAATCAAGATATTCAGACCCACCAAGGCAATGGCGTAGCACAGCACCAGCGAGGCTTGAAAGACGTGGTAATTTGTGATGAAGAAAGGCAGAGCGCAAGCTGCAGCCAGACCCAGGACCAAGCGGATCCAAGGCAAACCTGGTGAGGTAGGGGGCAGAGATGGAGTGGTAGACATATAGCTCAGACCCTGGAAACAATCACTTTGCCAAACAAACCGGCTGGTTTGATGGTCAGTACGGCAACGATCAACACCAACGCGACCGACAGTTTGAGTTCTGTGCCGATGACATAAGCGCCCAAAATATTTTCGAGAATGCCGACGATGAAGCCGCCTAAGACGGCGCCTCCGGGGCTGTCAATGCCCCCCACCAAAGCCGCGGCAAAGGCGTACAGCAAGATGCCAGACATCATGTTGGGCTCCAAAAACACCACGGGGGCAATCATCATGCCGGCGACCGATCCAATGGCTGCAGCCAGCCCCCATCCTAGGGCCAGCATCCAGCCCACACGAATGCCCACCAGGCGGCTGGACTCTGGGTTTTGCGCCGCCGCCCGCATGGCCAAGCCCAGGGGGGTGAATTTGAAAAATCCATACAGCAGCAGCAGCACCACCAAGGTCACGCCGATGGAGCCCAACTCATGTGACGAGATGAAATGCAGACCGAAGGGCGGCTCAGCGGGAAAGGGTGATGGAAAGGATTTGATGGTGTAGGTGAAGACCCAACCGGCAATGCTGTTGAGAATCACCAGCAGACCAATGAAGACCACCACCACGTTCAACACGGGGGCTTTTTCCACGGGCTGAATGATGATGCGTTGAATCAACACCCCCAGCGTGAAGGCCAGGAAAATCGTGCAGACAAACGCCAGCCAATAAGACACGCCGGCATTGATCAGAGTCCAGGCCATGTAGGTGGCGAACATGGCGATTTCGCCTTGGGCGAAATTGATGTGGTGGGTGGACTGGTAAATCATGACCAGGGCCAGCGCGAGGCTGGCATACACTCCCCCTGTGGCTATACCGGCAACAACTTGGTGAATAAATGTTTCCATGGTGTGGGGCTCTCAATGACCGAGGTAGGAGCGACGAACAGCTTCGTCTTGCTTGAGATCTTGCGAAAGACCTGACAACACCAACTTGCCCGTTTCCAGCAGGTAGGCGTGGCGGGCCAAATCCAAGGCCATGGCGGCGTTTTGTTCCACCAGCAAGATCGTCACCTTGTCCAGTGCGTTGATGGTGCGCATGATGTCGAAGATCTCTTTCACGATCAGCGGCGCCAAGCCAAAGGAGGGCTCGTCCAACAGCAGCAAACGCGGACGCAGCATCAGGGCGCGGGCAATCGCCAGCATCTGTTGTTCGCCGCCAGACAAGGTCCCTGCCTGTTGATGCCGTCGCTCCTTGAGACGCGGAAAGTAGGTGTACATTTTTTCCTGGTCCAGGGCGGCTTCTTTTCTATCCTTTCGGGTGTAGCAGCCCAACTGCAGGTTTTCTTCAGTGGACAGGCTACCGAAAGTGCCGCGGCCATCGGGCACATGGGCCACGCCCAAACGCACAATGTCCTCGGTCGCCAACGATTCAATGGCCTTGCCATCAAACAGGATTTGCCCGCGCACTTTGATCATCTTGCTCAAGGCGCGCAGGGTGGTGGTTTTGCCAGCGCCGTTGGCGCCCAGCAGCGTGGTGATGCTGCCTTCTTCGATTTGCATCGACAGGCCGTGCAGCACCTCGGTGGCTCCATAACCTGCGTGCAGGTCTTTCACTTCCAACAAAATGCGGTTCATGCGGCTGTCCCCAGATAGGCTTGAATCACTTCGGGGTGCTGGCGTACGTTGAAGGGCGTGTCATCGGCAATCTTTCTGCCAAAGTTCAGCGCCACCACTTTGTCCGATACGCGCATCACCAAACTCATGTGGTGCTCTACCAGCAACACGGTGATGTTGAATTCATCGCGAATGTGTTGAATCAGGTCGCCCAAGGCGTTGACTTCTTCGTGGTTCAAGCCCGCCGCGGGTTCGTCCAGCAGCAGCAACTGCGGTTGGCTGGCCAGGGCACGGCCCAGTTCGACCCGCTTTTGCGTGCCGAAGGGCAGGTCTGAAACCTTGCGGTGCGCCACTTCGTCTAAGCCCAAGAATGTGACCAAGCGCATGGCATCGTCTTGAATTTTGGCTTCTTCGGCCGCCACGCCCGGCAGACGCAGGGCATGCGCAAAAAAACCTTGCTGAGCTCGGCAGTGGGCACCGACTTTGATGTTGTCCAATACCGACATGGTTTTGTACAAAGCCAAGTTCTGGAAGGTGCGCCCAATGCCGATCTCTGCAGTTTTGTGCCGTGTCATCGGATCGAGCAGTTGGCCATCAAAATGAATATGACCTTCGCTGTAATCGTACAGGCGCGACAGACAATTGAACAAGGTGGTTTTGCCGGCGCCGTTGGGGCCAATCAGTCCGGCGATTTGGCCTCGATGCACATCGAAGGACACGCCATCCAAAGCCACAATGCCACGGAATCTCACCGTCACTTCTTGGACCGAGAGCAACACGTCCTGTGCTGTGGGTGCGCGTTGAGCGGTGCTCGTTTCTTGAACGTTCATTCAACCCCTTCGGTTTTGATACTGAAAATCGTAAAGATAGAGTGCATCCTCCCAGATGAATCGAGCCTGGGTATCGGTGCTTTCCCTCGGGTAGTCACTTTGGAAACATCTCACGCAGTTTGAGTTTGTAGAACTTGCCGGTGGAGGTGCGGGGCACTGCGGCAATCCATTCGTAACGGTCAGGCACTTGCCATTTGGCAAAGCCCATCTTCATCAAATGCGCTGCCAATTCGGCCGTTGCTGGGGCATGACCCGGTTTGGCGACCACGCAAGCGAGTGGGCGTTCGCTCCATTTTTCGTCAGGCACGGCGATCACCGCGGCCTCGGCAATACCCGGGTGTGCCATCAGGGCATTTTCCAAATCGACCGAGCTGATCCACTCGCCGCCCGACTTAATCAGGTCTTTGGTGCGGTCAGTGATGCGCACAAACCCCATGCTGTCCACGCTGGCCACATCGCCCGTGCGCAACCAGCCGTCAGCGGAAAACTTGTCTTCTTGCACCGGCACATGATGGTAGCTGCCGGTGATGAAGGGCCCGCGCACTTGCAATTCGCCCACTTGCTGGCCGTCCCAGTCGGCGTCTTGGCCTTGGTCATTGCGGATGCGCAAATCGACCAATGGCACCGGAATGCCCGCCATCGCAGCACGGCGGTAGCGCTCGTCCATGGGCGCATCGCGCAGTTCCGCCTTGGGGTAAGAGATGGTGCAGACGGGTGAGGTTTCGGTCATGCCCCAGCCTTGCAAAATCCAGATGCCATGTTTGTCAAAAGCACGGATCAAAGCCTCGGGCACGGCTGCACCGCCGACCAGGCTGCGCATGCCAGCGGGCAATTTCCAGCGGCCGGGCTGCGAGGTCAAAGCGGCCTCGTAGGCTTGGATCAAACTCATCCAAATGGTGGGGACACCCAGCGACAAGGTCGGCGGCTCCAGTTGCATCAGATCCAAAATATCTTCGGGATGAAGGTGCGGGCCGGGAAAGACCAGCTTCACGCCCATCATCACCGCGCCATAAGGAATGCCCCAGCTGTTGGCATGGAACATGGGGGTCACAGGCATCACCACGTCGGTGCCGCGCAGGGACCAGAAATCACCCAATGACGCCACTAAGGTATGGAGTACCGTGGAACGATGCGAGTACACCACGCCCTTAGGGCGCCCGGTGGTGCCCGAGGTGTAGCACATGGACACGGGGTCGTCTTCAGCATGCGGTGCGTAGTCAAAACCGCTGGCATCCGTGTGGGCCAGCAACTGCTCGTAATTGAGATACTCGCTGGGTACAGCGGCGCCCGAAAAGGGAAACACGATGACTTTTTCAAAAGCATAAAGGTGCTCAAACTGGCGGTACAGGGGCAGCAAAATATCGTCGATGATCAAAATTTTGTCTTGTGCATCGTTGGCGATCCATGCGATCTCTTCGGCAGACAGACGTAAATTCAGGGTGTGCATCACTGCGCCCGCGGCAGGGATGCCAAAGTAGCATTCCAGGTGCGCATGGTGGTTCCAGCACAGGGTCGCGATGCGATCGCCTTTGCGCACGCCCAAGTCCTGCAGGCCTTGGGCCAGGCGGCGTGTGCGCGCATAAAACTGGCCGTAGCTGTGCTTGACCAAGGATTTGTCGGGCAGACGCGAGACAATTTCGTTGCTCGGAAACAAGGTGCCCGCCCGCTCCAAAAAATGGTTCAAGGACAAAGGCACCTGCATCATGGTGCTGCTCACGTCAGCGCTTGTGGTCATCTCAGTCAATCCCGTTGTGGAGTAGAAACTGAGTGATCATGTCGATGCAATGGGCGCCAGAGAATGGGGAAAACCCATGCAGGATGTGACCCTCAGTGCCCCAGGTGACAGGGACTGTCTCAGGGTTGATCTAGTTTTTGGCTGCGAATAATGTCGCCCAAGACCGCCGTGTCTGAAGCGATCTGATTGACCAGGCCTTCTGAGGATGAGCCCACCACTTGCAAGCCTTGGTGAAAGAGCTTGCTGCGCATCTCCGGCGAAGTGGTGATGTGATCATGAGGGTCTTGTCTTTGCTTCAACTTGTGCCTCACGAAGCACCTTAAAGCCAGTGCACAACTGAGCCTGAAAGCGCAACATGAAAAAAGCCCGGCGAGAGCCGGGCTTGAGAAGAAATACAGGCGAGCGACTCAAGCGTACTCGGTCAGCGTTTTCTTCATTTTCTTCATCGCCGCGACTTCGATCTGGCGAATGCGCTCAGCGCTCACGCCATACACCGCAGCCAAGTCGTGCAGCGTCATGCCGCCCGAGCCGTTGTCGTTGACCTTGAGCCAGCGCTCTTCCACGATGTGACGGCTGCGGTCGTCCAGCGCGGCCAATGCGGTGGCAATGCCGTCGCTGGACAGCAGATCGCGTTCGTGCGCTTCGATCATGGCTGTGGGCTCATGGTTCACGTCGGCCAAATAGGCGATCGGCCCATACGCCTGTTCGCCATCGTCAGACGGTGAGGGGTCCAGCAAGACGTCGCCACCTGACATACGGGTTTCCATCTCCATGACTTCTTCGCGCTTGACGTTCAAGTCACGCGCCATCACATCGATTTGGTCCACGGTCAACGTGTCGCGGTGGGTGTTCAGTCCCGCATCGGCTTTGAAGCCTTGTTTCATGGAGCGCAAGTTGAAAAAAAGCTTGCGTTGCGCCTTGGTGGTGGCCACCTTGACCATGCGCCAATTTTTCAGGATGTACTCGTGAATCTCCGCTTTGATCCAGTGCAAGGCGTAGCTCACCAAGCGCACGCCTTGATCCGGATCAAAGCGCTTCACGGCTTTCATCAGGCCCACATTGCCTTCTTGGATCAGGTCGCCATGCGGCAGGCCATAGCCCAAGTACTGACGTGACACGGACACCACCAAGCGCAGGTGTGACAACACCAATTTACCGGCGGATTCGAGGTCGTCCTCGTTTTTCAATTTGCGTGCGAAGGCCTGCTCTTGCTCCAGCGTGAGCATGGGCATGCGGTTGACCGCAGAGATGTAGGCGTCCAAATGGCCCAGCGACGGTACGACCGCCCAGGGATTGCTCAAAGAAACAGCAGATGCGGGGGAACCAGTTTGAATGTTCATACCAGAACTCCTTTCAGAATTAAGGCCATTTTAGCACTCATGGAGGGAGAGTGCTAATGATCAAGATCAACACCCTACAGAATGTGTGACAAGATGCTACGGGCTCAGAAGGACCCCTTGGCGCCGTCATGGTTTCTACCCATGAGAGGACGATGACAGCAGGGCATTTTAACAATACACTTATGTATTGTTATTGTTTGGTACACCCCGCATGAGAGCCCTCCCACAGATTGACAAAGTCCTGAGAACGCCCGACGCCTGCTTTGAAGGGCTGGCCGATTTCCCCTATCAGCCGCACTACGCCGAACTGGGGGGGCTGCGCGTGGCCTATATCGATGAGGGGCCGCGCGATGGCCCCCAAGTCTTTCTCCTGCATGGTGAGCCGGCATGGTCATATTTGTACCGCAAGATGATTCCCGTCTTGATGCAAGCGGGTTACCGGGTGATTGCGCCGGATTTGGTGGGCTTTGGCCGATCCGACAAACCCACCCGGCGCCAGGACTACACCTACGCCAACCATGTGGCCTGGATGTCGGCGCTGATCGAGCAGCAGGGCTGGCAAGGGATGACTTTTTTTGGCCAGGACTGGGGCTCTTTGGTCGGGCTGCGTGTGGTGGCGGGGATGCCGGAGCGGTTTGAGCGCATTGCCTTGGGTAACGCCGGTTTGCCCACGGGTCAAGAGCCACTGCCGCAAGCGTTTTACATCTGGCGCGCTTTTGCCATGTACAGCCCTTGGTTCCCGATTGGCCGCATTGTCAAAGCCGGTTGCAGCAAGGGTTTGACCGATCACGAAGTGGCCGCCTACAACGCGCCGTTTCCTGGCCGCGCCTACCGCGTGGGTGCTCGGGTGTTTCCCACCCTGGTGCCCGATGGACCGAACGATCCCGAGGGTCAGGTCAATGCGCGTGCTTGGGAGGAGGTGTTTAAACAATGGCACAAGCCTTTGTTGACCTTGTTCAGCAACCGCGACCCGATCACCAAAGGCGGCTACAAAATCTGGCAAACCTTGGTGCCCGGGGCCCAGGGCCAGCCCCATGCGAATATCCGCGGCGCGGGCCATTTTTTGCAAGAAGACAGCGGCGTCGAAGTGGCCCAGGCCTTGGCGCAATTCATCCACAACAACCCTGTGACCCGCACCTGAAGGGACGGCACCATGAAACTCAAACTTCCACGTGGACTTTTTTACACCCTGCTTGTCTTGGCACTGGCTGCTGTGACGGCCTGGACCTTTCAGGCCCGCCTGAGCGTCTGGGTGGCGCAAAAAGTGTTGGCGCAGCGCTTGGCCATCAATTTGACGCAAGAGCTGCAAGACGGCTTGCATGTGGGCTTGTGTGGCGCGGGCTCCCCCTTTCCCGACGATAAACGCACCGGCCCCTGCACCCTGGTGGTGGCGGGCTCCAAATTGTTGGTCTTTGACGCCGGCAATGCCGCCACCCGCAACCTGGGCAAGATGGGTGTGAGCCATGGGCAGATCGACGCGATTTTTCTGACCCATTTCCACTCCGATCATTTGGATGGTTTGGGTGAGTTGCTGCTCCAGCGCTGGATTTCGACGGGTAACGCCAAGCCGGTTCCGGTCTTCGGTCCCCCGGGTGTGCAACGCGTGGTGGCGGGTTTGCGCGAGGTCTACGCCCAAGACCAGAGTTACCGCGTGGCGCACCACGGCGAGGCTTTCGTGCCTTCATCTGGCTTTGGCGGTGAGGCCCGTCCTTTTGAGGTGCCCGCACCGCGCGATCTGGTGGTCTATCAAGAAGGTGGGGTGGAGGTGCGAGCCTTTGCCGTGGACCATGCGCCGGTGCATCCGGCCGTGGGTTATCGCATCAGCTACAAAGGCCGCACGGTGGTGCTCAGTGGTGACACGCGTGCCTCAGACGCGGTGCGCTTGCAAGCCAAAGGTGTGGATCTATTGGTGCACGAAGCCTTGTCCGAACCGCTGGTTCGCGTGATTGGGGATGCGGCTTTGCAAGCGGGCCGGCCCAATGTGAAGAAACTCATGTCCGACATCGTGGATTACCACACCTCACCCGAGCAGGCCGCGCAGGTGGCCCAAGACGCGCAGGTGGGCTACTTGCTGCTGAGCCACATTGCACCGCCTTTGCCCATACTGGGTATGGAAAAAGCCTTCTTGGGCGATGCCGGCTCGATTTACAAAGGCCCGATCCGCGTGGGGATCGATGGCGACTTCATCAGCTTGCCTGCAGATAGCAAAGAGATCCGGGTCAGCAAACGGTTTTGAGCAAAGGCGCTTTGCGCATCACGCCACAAAGATGCGTGCCAAGCGACCCATAGACGACCAATACAGGTCGCGCTGCCAGCCTGCGCTGGGGAACACCACCCCTTGCGTCAGGCCGCCTGAGCGCACACGCGCTTTTTCGTTGCCCGACACGATGTCCAGCACCACCACTTCTTCGCCCCAGCGGCGGTAATCGTTCAGCACCAATTCGCCGCTGTCGGGGTACACAATCATGTGGCTGGCGCAGCCAAAGCCCTGTTTTTGCCACAACGGCGCTAAGGCCGTTTGACCGTGTTCATCTTTCAATCGCCATGCGCGCAACACCCGATTTGCGGAGTCGTAAGCGATCACGGTGTTTGTTTTCAGGTCCACCAAGGGCGGGTTGGTGATGCTGCCATGGGGCAGGCCACTCACCGCCCAGGCTTGGTGATCTTGGGCGTCGCGCAGCGCCACGCGAATCAAGCGATTGGGTGTCGGGTTCAGGCCCGCGCCGATCATGCGCAAGCGGTAGTTGTGGTGTCCGTTGTCCATGAACCAGGCGTGCTCACCATCGATCACTGCATCCCAGCCGTAGGTCTGCGCTGTGCCCGCCACGTAGTCGTGCTGCCAGGCATCATCGTGCACCAGGGCCTGCATGTCGTCATGCCAGTGGTAACGAAACACCGAGCGCACGCCCACCACATACACCGTGTTGCCCTGGCTGCTGAGCCGGGCAATCGACGGCTCGGGGCAGAGGGTGTCGGCACAGGCTCTTTGCAGATTCGGGGTCAGCACGGTCAGTTGAGCGGGTGTTTGATCAGAAAGATTTTTGGTCACAAGCAAGCCGTTGTCCAAAATCACAAACGAGTTGTAGGCCTGATCGATGGGCAAGGCGAAATGGGTACGTACTTCGCAAGCCCGGCTCAAGCGGTGGGCATGTCGGCCATACACCACAAACAAGTCACCGTTGGCATGGATCGCCATGCCCCCGGGCCACATGGGGCCGCCGGGCAATCGTGGTGAAGCGCACAGGGTTTTGAGCGACAGCGGATCGATCAGCTCCACGCAAGCGGTGGTGGGCATACCCAGGTGTGCACGCAAGGCCGAATGGGTCAGCAAATACACCTGCCCCGGATCGCCCAAGACCGTCATGGTCGACAGCAAGGTGTTGCGCGTGGTGCAGGCCAAGCGTTCACCGGCTTGCAGGTTCAACCCCTTGGCGCCCCAGGGCTGCTGCAAGCGTTGCGGGCCCGCATCTTCCGCAGGCCAAGGACTGCGAAAGTAGCCTGAAGGAAAGGTCATCCTCACCCCTTGCGTTGACGCCGCCGCCAGACTGTCCACGTGCCGATCAACAGCAATAAGAAAGCCGCCATCCACGGGCCGTAGGTGGGCAACCAATAGTTCAGCGTCATGTTGATGGCCACTTGCATCACCGGGTTGTAGCCGTCGGGCACGGGCAGCACCCCATGGGCGTCGGCCCAGATTTGATAGTCTTTTTGCATGGCCGCAAATTCAGTGGGCAACTGTTGCTGCAGGTCGCGAGTCTCGCCGGGGTCGGCCACCACGTCGAACAAACGCCACTCACCGTTGCCCAAGGGCGGTAAATTTTTCACCAGTTTCAGGGCTCCTTTGAAGAGTGCCGAATTGCCCGACAACTCGTAGCCCAAAATTTCATCGGCACGCCGCAGTGCTTCGTTGCTCCCTTGCAAAGCCGCGCGCAGGCTGTGCCCCGCCATGGTCTCGACGGGCTGGCCCTTGTAGAGGTCTGCAGGGCGTGCAATGCCCGCCATTTCAAGCAAGGTGGGGGCGATGTCGGTCACATGGGTCAGACCGGCATAAATGGCTTGGGTGCTTTGCACACCGGCACCGGCAATGAACATCGGCACGCGAATGCCCCCTTCATTGGCAAAGAACTTGAAGCCGTTCATGGGGCTGTTGGAGGCGCTGGCCCAACTCGGGCCTTGAATGCTGTAGGCCCCAGGACTGCCCAAGCGATCGATGTCTTGGGTGTATTGGGTCCAGAGCCAAGGCTGCGCCATTTTGTAGTCCGAGCCCTCGGCCCCGTTGTCCGACAGAAAGACAAACACCGTGTGGTCATATTGCCCCGTGGCTTTGAGGTGTGCGACCAGTCGCCCCACGTGGTGGTCCATGGCTTCGGCCATGGCCGCATAGACCTCCATGCGCCGGGCTTCATAACGCTGGGATTGCGGATCTTGCGCGGCCCAATCGAGGGTGGTGGGCAGGGTGGCCATGGAGGTGTTGGCCGGCACCAGACCCAAGGCGGCGGCGCGGTCTCGGCGAGCCTGGCGCAAGGCGGTCCAGCCTTGGTCGTAGCGGCCTTTGTATTTGGCAATGAACTCGGCGGGCGCTTGCACAGGCACATGGTTGGCTTGAAAACCGACATAGGCCAGAAAGGGTTTGGCGCTGGCTCGGTCTTGGTCCAGGTAGCCGATCATCCGATCAACAAAGTATTCGGACGAATAAAATTTCTGGGGCATGACGGCGCTGCGGCCATCCTCGAACCAATACGACTTGTCGTTGTGGGGCAGGTAGCGTTGCGCGGGGTCCCAGTTGTCAGAGCCTGTGTCGCCCTGCACGATGGAGCGGTCAAATCCGCGCTGCGGCGGCAGGTTGCTGGGCTCGGAGCCGACGTTCCATTTGCCGGTGACGTAGGTGCGATAGCCGTTGTCTTTCAACAAGCTCGATACCGTCACCACCCTTTGACTCAGTGAGCCTTGATAGGCGGGGCTGCTCATATGAGCGCGCGGGGTGCTCTCGCGCAAATTGCCGATGCCTGCGCGGTGACTTTCCACGCCAGTGAGCAACATGGAGCGGGTGGGGGAACACGACGCAGCCGTGTGGAAGTTAGAAAAGCGCACGCCCCTTTGCGCCAAGGCGTCCAAGTTGGGTGTGGCGATCTCGCCGCCAAAAGCCCCCAAGTCGCTGAAGCCCCAATCGTCGGCCACCAAAATCACGATGTTGGGTGGTGGGCCTTTCGGGGTACTCGGTGAACTTGTTGCCGCAGGCGTGCTCAACGTAGCCGCCAAGCTGATGCCAGCGCTCAGGCACAGGGCAACGCATGCGATCAGTGGCTTGTGCCACTGCGCTGTTGGGGGGGAATTGCGTTCAGTCATGCGCCACCTCCGTCGCCGAAGCGGCAGCGTGCGCTGCATCGGCCAAAGGCTTCCAATGCAGCAAACCAAACAGCAGCGTCAGCAGCACACTGATGGCCAAAGGCCCTGGGTACAAGCGCACATGCTTGAAGACAAAGAGCAACTCCGCCACATGAATGCTCAACAAAATCAAAGCCGCGCGTGTGGCATCAAAGGGCAAAGCCAAAGCCTCTGGCCACAGGGCGTTGCACAGCCCCAGGCCGAGCAGGGCCAAGCAGCCCAATTTAGAAATCCAGATGACAAAGGGGTTCATGGTGATCGTTTCTTTGGAAAGTGATTGTTTGGTTCAGGTGCTGGCGTTCTGGCGCATGGCCAGTTCCACCGCCTCCATGCGGTCTTGCCCCCAGACCGCAGTGTCGCCCACCTTGAAGCTGGGCACGCCCCACAGGCCTAGGTCCAGCATCTCGACGCGGTTGGCCTCGGCGGTCAAACGCCAAGTCTCTTCTTGCAATGCGGCGCAGACCGCAGGCCAGGCCAGGCCGGCACGGCTGGTGATCTGGCGCAGCCCTTTATCGCTGCCGGCGTCCAGACCTTCGGCCCAGACCCCTTGCATGAACGACAGCACATAGGCCTGGCCTACGCCTTGGGCCTCGGCCAGCGGCATCAGCGACAGGCCGCGTTCGGTGGGTTTGCCCACGGGGTCGCACACACGGCCAAACGGCACATGCAAACGCCGAGCTTCGCGCGCTGCATCCTGGCTGATGTACATGCGCTTGTTCTTGGGCACCGCCAGCCCGCGCATGACCATGGGCAGGACATAGCGCAGCCTGACCTGTATGTTCGTGCCCTGCGTCAGGGCAAACAGGCGGTGCGCTGCAATCGCCGAGTAAGGGCTGCGAAACGAAAAGAAAAAATCCACGCAGGTGCCGGGCGCGGCTTGCGGCCACTGGGTTGCCGCTTCGGGTGCGAACATCCAGCCCGTGGTGCCCGTGTGGGCAGCGCCCAAAGCCTGTAGACGTTCTTCCAGGTAGTGCAGCCGGTCCAAGCCCCAGTACCACTCGCCAGCGCAGTACAGCATGGCGCCGTTGTAGTGACCTAAGCGCTGGCGCAAAGCGTTGGACGCGGCGAGGTGCGTTTGCAGTTGCGTGCTGCTGGCCCAGGGCAAAGCTTGTAAAGATGGTGGCATGGCGCCGGGGTTCCACAGACCGTGCACCAAGGCGGGGCTGTGGGTTTCAAATTGCTGCGACGCGATGAGGTGCACCAACTGGGCGCTGTGCTGCTCAAGTTGGAGCGGATCGGGTTGCTGGCCTCGGTCCATAAAATCCAAACCATGGCGTTGGGCCAACCAGGCAGCATCTTTGCGGCTGTAGGCGATCAGGCGCTCGCGGTCGGGTGCAGCGTCGTCAGCCGGTGGGCTGACCAGATGCGCCACGATATCGATGTCGTAACGCTGGCTCAGTTGCAGCAAACATTGCACCATCAGGGCGGAGTAGGGGTCGTCGGCTTGATGAAAGTAATGCACCTGGTGCCGCTCGCCGTGTTGCTTGCGGCGGCGTTCTGCACTGAGGCGTTGCCCTGCCAATCGTTGCGGCGAGAGCCACCAGGCGGTGATGGCGGGCATGAGCAGACTTTTCAAGGACATCGCAAATTCGTTGGGCAATCAAGGCGCAAACTGAAAGGCTGGCATCCGCCAGGTGAGGGTCAAAACACAAGTGTATTGTTTGTGCACAATGTAGCATGGTCCCTGACGCCCTCGCTCAGGGTTTTCGCTATTGAGGTGCGGGTCTTTGCGATTAGACACACAGGGTCATGGCCAGGCACCAAGGAGAATTTTCTTGTCCAAAAAAATCTTGATCACCGGCGCTGGTACCGGCATAGGGCGTGATGCCGCTTTCGCTTTGGCGGCACGTGGCCACCAGGTCTGGGCCACGACGTTCGACGCTGCGCAAGCCGAGGCTTTACTGAGCGATGTGACGGCGAAGGCTTTGTCGATTCAGGTGTTCAAACTCGACATCACCTGCGAAGCCGACCGGGCCTTGGTGGTGCCCTTGGAATTGGATGTGCTGATCAACAACGCGGGCGTGGGCGAATCCGGGGCGCTGGCCGAAGTGCCCCTGGACCGCGTGCGCCACGCTTTTGAGGTCAATGTCTTTGCCACCTTGGCGCTGACGCAGACGGTGCTGCGCGGTATGGTGGCGCGCGAGCGGGGCACGGTGCTCTTGGTCAGCTCGATTGCGGGCCGCATTCCCGTGCCATTTTTGATGCCTTACGGCATGACCAAATTTGCCCTGTCAGCCGCCGGCGCCGGTTTGCGCACCGAAATGGACCGCTTGCACAAAAACATCCACATCGCATTGATTGAGCCGGGTGCGATTCACACCGGCTTCAACCAGGCCATGACCTCACGCAAATACGACTGGATGAATGAACATTCGTATTTTTGGCCCTTGCGCGAGCGCTTGAAGGCGGAAGAAAAACGCAGCTTTGATTTTCTGGAAGCACGTGACACCCGATCCATCGTCGCGCAAATCGTCAAAGCGGCTGAAGCCCGCAGACCGCGCTTGCGCTATGTGGCGCCCAGGATTCAAGGATGGCTGGTTCGTTTGGCGAGGATTTTTGGCGTGTGAACCTGAGAGGTTGAGTGGCGCCAAACAGGCCAAGGCCTGCGCCCGGTTCAATCTTTGAACAACACCTCGCAGCCCGTGCCGAGCAGCCATTGATCCACGCGCTGGCGTTCGCTGAGCTCCAGGGCTTGGTAGTCACGCCGCAGCCACGTCCAGCACTTGGCTTGGTAAGAAAATACTTGCTGTGTCCACGCTTGTCCATCCACTGCGGCGGTGAACTCGGCTTGGCCTGCCTGCAAGGCTTGGGCATTGGCTACCAGCAAGGGCGCATACAGGCGGCCCACCTCGTGCAGCAAAGCCAACAGGGTGGCAGGCAAATCATCGCCTGCAAGCCAATCGGTATCCGTGACCTCGATGCCTGAGAGGTCTTCGGTCACGGCCACCCAACCGCACACCCGAGGCGCCAGCGCAACGGCCACCGCCATGGGCGTCGGGTCAAACTGCACCAGTTGGGTAAGTTGTCCATAAAAGCCAAAATCACAAGCGCCGGGCCGAGAGCCCATCATGAAGGGGTGCTCGCGCAAATGGGCCTCCATGGTTTGCAACACACGCTGATAACCGGCTTCAATGATCGGTGTGGTCTGGGGGTTGGAGCCCACATAACGCAAGCGCTCGATCTGTCGTGTAGACACCAATTGGGCGTAGTGCTGCAACTGTTCATCGCTGGCCAAAGGCTGCAGCCAGGTGGCCAAGATGCGAGCCGCTTTATCGATGTCAGTGGCATAGGACCAACGGTAATGGAACATGGCCTTGGTCAGCCATTCATCGGCAAAGTCTTCCAGCAGTGCATCTATAAAGGCCAAAGCGGGCGAAGGCGGGATCACGCTGCGCCCAGAAAATTCGTTTTCGAAGCGGTGAATCAAGGGGGTTGAGTCCGTCACCGCCTGCACTTGGCCCTGCGCATCGGGCAGGTAAAACGTGGGCAGCAGGTGGGGCTTGGCGCGGGGCAGGCCGGGCGCTCCGTTGCTGGACGGAATCAACTGAAAAGGAATGCGGCGGTAACGCAGCAGCGCCGCCATCTTGCGGGTGTAGGGCGAGCCGGGCACGCCGCTCAGGCGCAATGGGTGTGCAGTCACAGTCGAGTCCTTGCTTTAACGAGAGGCGGGATGCGATGCCATCAGGGACTGCACCGTCATCAACACCACGGCTTTGGCTTTACCGGGCGACAGGCCTTGCAAGCTGCGCAAACGCATCCAGGTTTCCAAGCTCACCAGCATGGACAAGCCTTCAAAAAATACGCGGTCCTCGACATACGCCGCGGGCAGCAGCCAGGCCAGAATGTCTTTCTCAATCTTCACCCGGCGATTGACCTGCTGCAGGATGTACTCGGAGTCATGCATGTGCAATTGCGCCGCAATGTGATACGGCGCTAAGCGATCAAAAATATCGCAACGCCGCTCAATGCTTTCAACCAAGCGGTCCGACCACAGCGTGGCTTTCAAATGCTTGTTGACCAAGGGCATCATCAACTCGTCCAAGCGTTGCGTGATCTCGCGGTACAGCGTTTCCATGTCGTCGAAATGGCGAAACACGGTGCGCAACCCCACTTGGGCGTGTGTGGCGATTTGCTCGGCCGTGGGTGAGGGATGGCCACGGCCAATCAAATCAATGAAAGCGGTGACAATGACTTGACGCGTTTTAATGCTGCGATGATGGCGACCGTCGATCGCCACGGCATCCGGCTCAGCGGTTGTCATTTTTGTGAATACTTTAGAAGCTGTTTTTACCATGAGCAGATTGTCCTTGATGACGCTGCACGGCGATCGAATGCAACGCGGGGTTCAGCACGGCATACTTGGACTGGCTAGTGTTTCTCCCTAGTGTCAAATTATGAAAAACAAATGACACTGAGTATGTCAGTAAATCATAACTCTATACCCCCGAGGATTCCTATGAAAAAAATGCACGCATTCAAGTTGGCTGGAACAGCCATGTTCATCCTGACTGCGGCCTCATCGGCTTTGGCAGCCGATGGTTTTAAATTGCGCTTTCCTATTTCAGGCACCTTGGGTGGCGAGATCGTGGCGGCTTTGCCGAGCGAAGGCTGGGTCGGGTCTGTGGCTTATACCGACATCAACATCGACAAGATCGGCGGGTCTGATGGCAACGCGCTGTCGTTGCAAAAACAAGCTGCTTTTGGGCCTTTGACATCGGCGCAATTGGCGGCCGTGCCCGCCGTGGCTATTCCTGGTGTCGGATCTTTTACGGCGGCCCAAATGCAAGCTGCATTGAATGGCAGAACTGCCTCGGCCGTGGGAACCGTTGCTGTGGATTACCACCAGCAAATCAAGCAAGCTAATTTGACGTTTGCCCGCATCCTGGACAAGGATGTCAAAGGCGGGAAATTGGCCATTGCGATCAACATTCCTTATGCCTTGTCCTTGAAGTCGGATGCCTTGTTTACAGGGGCTACACCGACCCTGAGTACGTTGAGCCCTTCTGCAGGTCCTCTGGCTGCAGTGGCTCAACAGGTGGCTCAATCCAGCTTCAGCACAGGCTATCAGGCTGCCGTGGCCAGCCAGTGGCAAGCTGCTAACGTCAATACTTCTGGTCTGGGCGATATCGAGACCAGCTTGTTATGGGAAAAAACGGTTGACCAACTCAAGATCGTCGCCGGGGCTACGCTGGCTTTGCCCACAGGCAATTACAGTTACGTTGAAGGCCGATTGGCACCCAACGTCGGATACGGAAAATATTACACCTTCCGTCCGGGTGTGGGCGTGGCTTACACCGCTTCTGAAAATGTGACTTTGGGTGCACGCGGCAGCTTGGGTTTCAACACCAAGAACACTGAGAACAATGTACGCAGCGGTGATTTCTATGTGATCGATTTGGCGGCGGCCTTTAAAACACCGGTCGGTGTTTTCGGCCCGCACATGACCGTGATGCGCCAATACACGGATGACACAGGGGGTCAGTTGGGTGCGAACCGCGTTTCATTGACCGGTGCGGGTGTGTTTGCTGCCTTTCCAATCGCAGCCATTGGCGCAGGCTTGAACCTCTCCTACATGAAGACCATTGACGCACGCAATTCCCTGGCGGGTAGCTTTGTGCAGGCACGTATCTCCAAAGTTTTCTAAGCACCGTCCATCCCATCCCAAGCCGCGCCTCACCCGCGCGCTTGGGATTTTTTTCAGTTGGCGTAGTAGATGTAGGAATCCCCCGGTTTGGGGGCCTGCTTAAGTGTTTTGTCCAAACTGATGGCGGCTTCCGCCAGCGAAGGCCACATCGGTTTGATTTGCTGGGCGTTGATGTCCGACAGCCTTTTCTTCATGTCCGCCAATCGCTCAGGTTCTTGGCTGGCCAGGTTGTTGCGCTCTCCCGGATCAGCGGCCAGGTTGTACAGCACATCTTGCTTGGGGCGTTCCATGACTTGCAGTTTCCAGTCCCCCTTGCGCAGGGCCAGGTAAGTGTCCGTGCGGAAAAAGAGTTGCTCATGGGGCGCTTGGGCATTCAAACCCTTGGCAAAGGGCAACAGGTTCACGCCGTCCAAGACTTTACCTTGGGGTGGTGCCGCTTGAGCTGCGGCCAAGGCGGTCGTGAAAACGTCCAAGTGGCTGATGGGTTGCTTAAATTGTGTCCCCGAAGGCAAGCCCTTGGGCCACTTCATGAAGAAAGGCACGCGGATGCCGCCTTCGTAGAAAGTGGCTTTCCAGCCGCGGTAAGGTTTGTTCAGATCGGGCACACCGATGTAATGCGCGCCACCGTTGTCACTGGTGAAGATGATCATGGTGTTGTCATCCAAGCCTTGGGCTTTGAGGTGCTGCAACACGCGACCGATATTGCGGTCCAGTGAGCGGATCATGGCGGCATAGACGCGGGTGGCATGGTCAGAGATATGCGGCAAGGCGTCGTAGTCCTCGCGCGTTGCCTGCAGCGGTGAGTGCGGCGCGTTGTAGGCCAGGTACATGAAGAAAGGGTTTTGTTTGTTGGCGTCAATGGCTTTGATCGCCTCGTCGGTCAAGTAATCCGTCATGTAGCGCGGCGGCTGAAAGGGCTCACCAGCATTGAATCGAATGCCCCAGGGGTGTGCGGCCCACAAGAATTTGTCAATGGCGTCAAACTCTTGCTTGGAGTTGACCACTTGGGGCGAATTTTCGGGCAAAAACATGGAAGCGCCATGCATCAGGGAAAGCGACTCGTCAAAGCCATGGGCGTAGGGCCGAAACTGCGGGCTATCACCCAAATGCCATTTGCCAAGTTGCAAGGTTCGGTAGCCCGAATTTTTCAGTGCGCGGGCCAGCGTCACTTCTTGTACCGGCAAACCCATGTCTTCGTAAGGGATCAAATCGGCTTCACGTTCGGCGTGGTAGATGGGTTTTTCCATCTCATTGGGGCTGCCGTTGGAGGCCAGCACTTTCATGAATTGTTTGGGTGTGGGCGTGAATTCGAAACCGAATCGGGTCGGGTAGCGGCCGGTCATCATGGCCGCGCGGGACGGTGCGCAAGTCGCGTTGCCTGAATAGCCCGCTAGAAAATCCACACCGTTTTTCGCCAAGGAGTCAATGTTCGGCGTTGGCACCGTGCCCTGGGCCACGCCGCCGCCATGGGCCGTGATGTCGTTAAAGCCCAAATCATCGGCCACGATCAAAATGATATTGGGTCTTTTCTCGACCGTGCCCGTCACGGGCGGGCTGGGTGGCTTGGCCCAGCGTACTTCTTGAGTGGGGCCGTAATCTTGGCGAATGGCATATTTCACCATCATCAGCATGACGCCCATGCGGCCACCGATGGACCAATAGCCGACACCCAGCAGCATCAACAAAGTCAGCAAGCCAAGGAGCCAGCGGCGAAGGGGAGAAGACAACATGAACAACTTTCTTGTGCGTAAGGGCCGTGCGCTGCACGGCGCGCCAAAGCGCATCTTGGCCCTAAACTGCGGCCAACACCATCCGGTCTTTCACCCTTGCCGAGTCTTTTTTAATGTGGCATAGTGAGTGCCAATAGATGTGTAAATACGGTTATACATCAAGGCGTGCAACCCATTTTTGTGCGCTTGTTCGCTTGAATCTGAGCATTCAGGTTGCCAGGGGCTTTTCTGATAACCTTGGTCACGTTGACTTTTCTTGCACTTTATAAGTGATCTGACCGTGGCCCCAACCCCTAAATCTGCTGTTCCAGCCACCGCCGTGGCCAAGGAGGGGCCTCGCCTCAAGCGCGAGGATTGGCTTCAAGCCGCTTTCAATGCGGTGGTCGACGGTGGGGTGGACAAGCTCAAAATTCTGACGCTGGCCGAAACTTTGGGTGTCACCCGGGGCAGCTTTTACTGGCATTTTGCCGACCATGCTGAATTGCTGCAGGCCACCTTGCAGGGCTGGAAAGACCAGGAAATCCAACGCCTATTGCGCATCGAAGCCCAGCAAACCCAAGATCCTTTGGCCGATATGCACATGCTGCTGGAAGAAGCCTTGGCCCACAGCGGTGACGAGCTGGAGAACATGCGTTTTGAACTTGCCGTCAGAGGCTTGGGCCGGCGTGAGGCGTCAGTGGCGGCCCTGCTGATCGAGGTCGATCAAGCGCGTACCCAACTGTTTGTGAAGCATTTCAGTCGCTTGTTTCACGACCCCCAAAAAGCCGCCGATTTGGCTGCCTTGTTTTACTTGACGATCGTCGGTTGTTTCCAGGCCTTGAGTCGACCGGGCAACCCTGCGCGGTCCAAAGACTATTTCAAGTCCATCATCGCCACTTTTTTGATCCAGGCCCAATTGCCCCAGCCCGGCGCGGGTACGACGTCCTAAGCCGTCAAGGCTGGCGCTCCACCGCGGGCAGGTGCCAGTGCCCTTGCAGCGCCGTGTCCTGGGGCCAGTACAGCCGGGCATTGAGCAGAAACGGCGCGTTTTCATTCACCGGCAACCAGTTGGCCAACATGGGCCCTTCGGGAGCTTGTGCCTGAATCCACAAATCCAAAGAGCCGTCAGCATTGGCCACCAAGGGATGCAAGCTGCCCACGGCATGGCGGTGAGAAGGGTGATCGATCAAAAAATCGTCTAAACCGTAGGCGGTGAGGGACCAAAAGGCTTTGACCGGCGGCCACTGGCCGGCAGGGAAGTGGATGCGATACCGATGGCGACCCTGCAGTGCGGCGCCGCTGCTGTCAACCTGGGTACTGGGGTACATGGCGTCTTCAGGCCAATTGGCACCCAGGCCAACCATGGCCACCGCGGTGCGGATGTTGTAGTCCGTGCCGTATTGACCCAAATTGCGTGGCGGTGTGGACCAGCCATTCACCAGATCGCGCGGCTGCTTGAGCGCTTGCGCGATCTTGAAGTCGGCTATCCAACGACCCAGGCTGACTGCAGCTTGGTCAAACCAATCCCAAGTGACGGGCTGGCCGATCTGCACGCCTATCTGAGCCAATGAATGCAACACGGGTGCGTCGGCCACAAAGGGTGGGTTGGCGACCATTAAATGCGTCAGGCGGTTGAAAAAATCGACGGTACCCATGTGCTGCATTTGCTGCAGAGGCGGGGTCAGTGGCGCCGTGGATTTTTGCCAATGGGACTCAGGACTGGGGGGCAAGGTTTGGCCATCCTTCCAGGAGGTCAATTGCAGACCGTCTTGCAAGCGATGCACCAAGGGGAAATCGGCCTCGCCCTGGGTTTGGGTGCGACCGATCAACCAGGCCATGGCGGTCGGCGAGCGCAGCAAGGTCATGCCCTCAGGGACTGGCCCTTGCCATTGGGGATCGACTATGAAATAGCGGCCGCCCGCTGTGCCTTGTGTGCGTGTGCCCGGGGATGCAAACACATGGGTCCAAGCATCCAACAAGGGCATCACCTCATAGCGCAAGGCGTTGGCGGGCATGTTGAAAACCAAGGGGCCTTGCGACAAGTCCAAAAAAGCGGTGCTGTACAAAGTGTCCAGGTTGGGCCGCACCACGGTTTTGAATTGGGCATCGGGGAACTGCCGGACTCGGTGCAGCACATTCACCGGCGCCATGCCCAAGGCGGCATTTTCTCGGGTGATGTCCATGATCACCAGGGGATAGCCAAACACATAGCCCTGCGCACCAATGCGGATGTATTCGGCTTTCCACCAGGTCAGACCCGCCAACAGCAGCACCGGCATGAGCAGCCCGACCCAGCCACGGTGCAGCCTTCGATAAAAGCGAGCAGGGAATTTGACAGGGTCAGTCGCGGTCATCTCAAATCTTCAAGGACCCGGCGCCAGCAGCACGGTGCGAAAGCCCAAATGACTGGTGCCCAGGTCTTCCTCTTGCGGTTGGCGTGAGCCCGAGCGGTAGCGCATGCAGTAGTCAGGTGAGCATAAAAAAGAGCCCCCTTTGATGACGCGCTGCCGGGCGCTCGCGTTGCGAATCAGGGTTGAGTCGGGGCTGTTCTCTGCCTTGGGGCTTGCCACGGCACTGTGATCTGGGGTGTACAGGTCGCGAGTCATCTCCCAGACATTGCCCATCATGTCGTACAAGCCCCAGGCATTTGGGGTGTAGCAGCCCACCGGGGCTAGGCCGACAAAGCCATCATCAGCGGAGTTGAGCACTGGAAACACCCCTTGCCAGGTGTTGGCACCATGCGGTTGGTCGTGGTCTTTGGCGGCTTTGACCTCGCCGGCGCGCGCGGCCCATTCCCACTGGCTTTCGGTGGGCAGGCTGCGCCCTTTCCAGGTGGCATAGGCCAATGCGTCTTCGTAGGTCACGGTGACCACGGGGAAGTGACCGCGCCCCTGGATGTCGGTGCTGGGCCCGCCAGGGTGGCGCCACTGAGCGCCGGCCACATACTGCCACCATTGCTGTAAGTCGTTGCGGTTGTGCAGCTTAGTGGGCATGGCAAACACCACGGCGCCGGGTGCGCGCAACTCAGGGGCTAAATTGGGTTGTTGTTGGGCATCCCAAGCCCGCTCGGCCACAGTCACATAGCCCGTGGCCTGAACGAAGGCGGCAAACTCATCATTGCGCACTTCGGTGCGGTCCATCCAAAAGCCGTCCACGCGGGTGGGGCGAATGGGGCCTTCTTCGGGGTACTTTGTGTCACCCATGTCAAATTGGCCCGCAGGCACCCACACCATGCCGGGGTAGCGCGCGCTGGGGTCGATCGCAGGGATTGAACATGCAGGCACCGCGGCAGCCGTGCCGGTGCTTGGCTTCGTGGGGTGTGTTGCACGCCAACCCCAATTACTGAAAGCAACAAGTGCCAGCAGTGCAATCAGCCAAAGAATACGAGCACGAGGCCTGGTCATGGGCAACAGAGTTCAAACAAAAGAGACGGCCATCTTAAGTGCTGGCTGGCCCCGGACATCAAGCGAAGAACTGTGTCGTTCCCCAAGCCAACAACGCGCAAACGACGGCCATGTCAAATCGTGCACTGAACCCGCTGACCAAGGGACGAACGGGAAACACCTGGGTCAGCTCAATGGCCGCCCATTTGTGCACAGAGATGCCTTGTCCTTCAATGTCGATGGCGAAGTTTAAAAAATCTCTGCGACTGCGGTAACGCACCATGGCCACATAATTCCATTCCGGTGCGTTGGCATCATTGACAAATTGCCCTGTTTTGCGCGCGATGAAGATCGGCAGACTGGCCCGTTTGAGCAGGGGCCAAATGATGGCCTTGCCATAACGCTGGTCTGCCTCACGCGGGTCTGGGCCAAAGCCCGAGTTTTCAGGGTACAGCGCCTGCTTGCGGTAAAGCACCGCATTGGACATGATGAATTCGCGGCCATCGTCTTGTGCCAAGAATTGCTCGACTTCATGCAAGTGAGCCAAGCTGAGCGGCCCAGACATCACGGAGCGAAGTTGTTGAATGCCTTGTGCCGTTTCTTGCGAGGTCAAGGGTTTGCCGCGACCGCCCCACCACAACAGAAATAACAAGTAGATCGCAGCCCAGGCTGTGAGGATGATTTGGTTTGTGCTGCTCATCAGGTTCAGGCGGGTTGGCCGACCACGGTAAATTGGGCCGTGTTGTCGTGGAGCCAGGCTTGCGACAGGCTGGCCTCGTGTTGGGAGGGGTGAAAATCTTCGCGTAAATAATCGCGCCACAGCGCTGTATTACTGCGTAACAAGCCGTCTTTGGCGAACAACAGGCGCGCAGCACTGCGCCAGGTTTGCAGGTGAAACAGGCTGCCGTCGTGCCACAGGTTGCGCACGGTTTGACGCAGGATGTCGGATAAGAAGATGACCGTGACGAAGCGGAACACTTTCAAGCGCCGCTCGTGGTCGCCGCCCAAGGCTTGGTACAGGTCAAAGGCGGTGCAGCGGTGCTCAGCCTCTTCGGCGCTGTGCCATAGCCACAGGGTTTGCAAGCGGGGTTCAGCGCCTGCCAGGGCCTCAGGGTGGTGCAGCATCCAGTCGGCAAACACGGCGGTGAAGTGCTCGGTGGCCGCTGTCACAGCCAGGTGCATGCGCACATTGAGGTGTGCTTGCTTTTGAATGCGCTCGATAGCGCGTGCGGCAAAGCGGTTGTCAAACCCCATGTTGCTCAGGTGTTTGTTGAACAGTTCGTGGATGCGGCGGTGCGTGGCCTCTTGGCCAATAAAGCCTTTGACCTCGGCGGCCATTTGCGCTTGTTGCTCTGCAGGCAATTTTTTCAGCCCTTCGCGCACCGAGTCGATGAAAAACTGCTCACCCACCGGAAAGCTCATGGACAAGGCGCTGAAAAATGCCGAGCGAAAAGCATCACCGCCATTCCAGCGGGCGGCAAAAGGGGTTTCCAAATCAATCAACAAGCGTCTGACTACGAGATCGGTCATGGTCGTTTACAAAAAATAGGGAAGGGAAGAATCAAATGATTCCGTTCAATACACAAGTGTACTGTTGCTTGCCAAGATTGTCCAGAGGGGTATCCTTTAGGCTTTTCAACTGCAGGGTCAAGTGTCCCCATGAGCATTCAAGCCTTTTTCACTCGTTGGTATTTTCGCACCCAGTTCAAGCCAAAACCGGGTATCCACATCAGCGTTGAAGAGGCGCGGCAGGGCATGGCGCGCATGAGCCGCTGGCAGATGCCGCTGCCCGAAGGGGTTCATTTGAAATCGCTGCCCGCCGATGCCGCTGCAGGATTGTGTCCGGCGGAGTGGTTGTCGGTGGACGTGCCGCAGCGCACGGTGCTGTATTTTCACGGCGGTGGTTATTTTTCTTGCGGCTTGGACACGCACCGACCGGTGGTGGCGTCTCTCAGCCGCAGGGCCCAGGCCCGGGTGCTGTCGGTAGACTATCGACTGGCGCCCGAGCACGCCTGCCCCGCCGCGGTGGACGACGCTTTGGCCTGGTACCGTGAGTTGCTGAGCGACACGCCCGCAGAGCAAATCGTGATGGCCGGTGACTCGGCCGGGGGTGGCTTGGTACTGGCCTGCTTGCAAGCCGCCTTGCAGCAGGGTTTACCCATGCCTGCCGGCGCGGTGCTTTTTTCACCTTGGGTGGATCTGGCCGCGACCGGTGAGTCGATTCACACCCAGGCCCATACCGATGTGATGTTCAACCCCGAAAACCTGGCCGATGCAGCCCAGTGGTATTTGGCCGGACGCAGCCCGAGTGACCCGGTGGCGTCCCCCTTGTTTGGCCATATGGCGGGCCTGCCGCCTTTGCTGATCTTTGCCAGCCGCAGTGAAATTCTGTTGTCAGATGCTACCCGTTTGCACGACAAGGCCGTGGCGTCGGGCGTGGCATCGCAATTGGTGTTGCAGTCCAACATGCCGCATGTCTGGCCCATCATGGTCATGCTGCCTGAGGCCAAAGCCAGTTTGCGGCAAGTGGCGGCCTTCATGAGCGAACGGGTGCCGGGCCTGTAAAAGCCGGGTTCAGCTTAGCAAAGCTTGGGCAAATTCGCGCGCGTTGAAGGTTTCCAGATCGGCGAGTTGCTCACCCACGCCGATGAAATAAACCGGGATCGGCTTTTCGCGCGCAATCGCGCACAACACGCCGCCTTTGGCCGTGCCGTCCAGCTTGGTCACGATCAAACCGGTGAGGTGCAAAGTCTCGTCAAAGGCTTTGACCTGCATCAGCGCGTTTTGCCCGGTATTGCCGTCGATCACCAACAGCACTTCGTGCGGCGCGGTGGCATCGGCCTTTTGCACCACGCGTTTGATTTTGCTCAGCTCTTGCATCAAATGGGTCTGTGTCGGCAAACGACCGGCGGTGTCGACCAGCACCACATCACGCCCCCGCGCTTTGCCGGCGCTCACCGCATCAAAGCTCACTGCGGCCGGATCGCCGCCGGCTTGGCTGATGATCTCGACCGTGTTGCGATCGGCCCACACGGCCAATTGTTCACGCGCTGCGGCACGAAAGGTGTCGGCTGCCGCCAGCAACACACTGGCGCCGCTGTCGGCCAGGTGTTTGGTGAGCTTGCCAATCGAGGTGGTTTTGCCAGCGCCATTGACCCCGGCGACCATGATCACGGTGGGTTGATGCTCGCCAATTGACAAGGTTTTTTGCAAAGGCGTAAGCAAGTCGGTGATGCATTCGATCAACAGACCTTTGACGGCTTGCGGTTCGGTGGTTTTACTGTCTTTGACCCGGCGCTTGAGGTCTTGCAGCAAATGTTCCGTGGCCTTGACGCCCGTGTCGGCCAGCAACAGGGCGGTTTCCAGCTCTTCATACAGGTGATCATCGATCTGCGTGCCGGTGAACACCGTGGCGATGCTGGAGCCGGTTTTGCGCAAGCCCGCTTTGAGCTTGTCGAGCCAACCTTGCCTTGGCGCGGGCAGGGCTACCTCGGCCAAGACGCTGTCGGCTAAGGCTTGGGCTTGCGGGAGCGCTGTGGCTGTTGCTACAGGTGCCGCGACCGGTGCGGGTGAGGCATCGGCGGCGGGTGTGGGAGATTTTTTGCGGAAAAAACTGAACATGGGCTCGTTTCTGAATTCGCTCCCATTCTATGAAATCGGCGGGCTGCCTTTGGCCAGACTCACATGTGCGCAATCGGCAGTCGAATATGGTGCATATGCAATGACAAACCCAAGGCGGCCATGTGGTTGCTGTTGCGGCTCAAAATCATTTCCGCCAAAGGCAAAAATTGCTGCTCTTCTTGCGCAGCATGCTGGATGTAGCGCTCCACAAAGGCGTTCAGATGGGCCGCATCCACGTTGCAGTCTTGCCCCTTGGCCGCTTTTTTCAATTCGGGCTCTAAACCGTGCCAAAGTTTTTCAAGGCTGCGGTGACCCGCCACCAAGCCGTCGACCAACGCGTCGATATGCAGACGTTCTTCACCTTTCTGGGCGCTGGCTTGCACCGCAGGAAAGAGGTCCTTCTCCTCCTCTTGGTGGTGTTTGAACATGACGTCCTGAAAAAACGTCAGGGACTGCTGCGCCGTTTTGCGAGCCAATGTCACCGGCGCTAATAACGCGGGCAGGTCTGCCAAGCGAAGCAGTTGCGACAAAATGCCCTCATGGCAATGGGAGAAGTTGGTCAGTGGGGCATCGGTGTCGACGGAGGTCATGGGTGTCATCCTTGGAAAAATTCATTTCAATGTAGGAGACAGCGGATAGCCTGCCAAGCGGCGCTTCCCACTTCATTGATGTAGATCATCAATTCATACGCGAAGCCGACAGCGCCGTTTCTTCGCCACCGATACATGGCGTTACACCTGGCCCGTGAAGCCTGTCATCAAGCCGATCACACGACACGTTGAAGTTACAAGTTCAACGCAGTGTTGGGCTCACAACTGAAGTCAACGGAGTATTTTCATGAACAAATTGCTTGCCACATTGATCGCTGGATTCTTTGCTATCGGCGCCTTTGCCCAGACTCCTGCTGCTGCCACACCTGCTGCGCCAGTTGCAGCCAAGACTGAAGCCAAGGCCGAAGTGAAAAAGACCAAAGAAGAGAAAAAAGCAGAACATAAGGTGCACAAAGCCGAGAAGAAAGCTGAGATGAAAGCCGAAGCCAAGGCCGCGCCTGCCGCTGACAAAGTGCCTGCCGCCAAATAAAAGCGCCCAGACAAAAGCGTCCGAACAAAAGCGCAATGGGGTATTCGAGCCCCACCCTTGAGGCCAGCATCTGCTGGCCTTTTTTCTGTTCCAGCGGACCTGCGGCGCAAAGGACGGCAGGGCTTGCGTACACTTGGCGCTATGCGACCTCGATCTTCTCAAGCCCAAGCCCCCAAACGCCCTCAGCCCTCCAAGGGCGCCCCGTCCTCTGTGATCGGTCATCCTGCACACGAAATCCGCATCATTGGCGGCTTGTGGAAACGCAGCAAACTCAAGGTGCTGGACAAGCCGGGCCTGCGGCCCACCCCCGACCGTGTGCGCGAAACGCTGTTCAATTGGCTGGGTCAAGACTTGACCGGCTGGCAATGTGTGGACGCTTTTGCGGGCACCGGCGTGCTCGGCTTTGAGGCCGCGTCCCGGGGCGCCCAGCAGGTGTTGATGTGGGAGCAAGACGCTGCCTTGGTGGCGCAATTGACCGACAGCAAAGTGCGCCTCAAGGCCGCCATGGTGCAGGTGCAACGCGGTGACGCGGTGAACGGCTTGCAACATGCAGCCCCCGGCAGCGTGAACTTGGTGTTTTTAGATCCGCCTTTTGAAGGCGAATTGTTTGCCCCCGCTTTGCAAGCCGCTGCTCAGGCCGTGGCCCCGGGGGGCTGGGTCTACCTGGAAGCGCCTGTGCGTTGGACCGACGAGCAACTCGCACCCTGGTTCTTGAAAGTCCAGCGCCACCTCAAAGCCGGTGCCGTGCATGCGCATTTGCTGCAAAAAATGGTCTGAGCTGGACGAATGCACCGTCCGATAAACTGACGCCACTTTATTCTTGGAGACCCTGCCCATGAGCCGCTCTGTGATCGCTGTTTACTCTGGCACGTTCGACCCCTTGACCTTGGGACACGAAGACGTGGTGCGCCGTGCGGCGCAACTTTTTGACCAGGTGGTGATTGCGGTGGCCGTGGCGCACCATAAAAAAACTCTTTTCAGTCTGGACGAACGCCTGGCCATGGCGCAAGAAGTGGCCGGTAGCCTGCCCAGCGTGAGGGTGCTGCCCTTTACGGGTTTGCTGCGCGACTTTGTGGTGGCCCAAAATGCGCGCGCTATTGTGCGCGGCATTCGTTCGGTCACCGACTACGACTACGAAACCCAAATGGCCGGCATGAACCGCTATTTGGCCCCGGACGTGGACACGGTCTTTTTAAACACCAGCGCGCAGTACCAGCACATCAGCAGCACCTTGGTGCGAGAAATCGCCACCCTGGGCGGCGACGTGTCGGGCTTGGTGTCGGCACCGGTGCTCAAGGCTTTGAAAGACAAGCTCTCAGTGCGCCCGCCCGCAGCCTGAAACCCATAGGCGCTGACATGCAATGGGGCGTCAGCCAGCCAGCGTTGGGTATCCAGCGTCTCCACAATGGCTCCAGAATGTTCTGCGCCAATAGGCCCTATGCCTGATCGTTCCTCATTCCGTTTGGTTCACTTCATCGCCCTGGCGCTGGTGACTTGCATGGGTTTGACGGTGGCGATCATGTCTGCCTGGACCGTCTGGCAGCTGCAATATGGCTTTGACGAATATTTGCAAGCGCATGACACCGAGCGCTTAGACCAGTTCGCACGCCGTCTTGAAGCCTTGGCACAACAATCGGGTGGCGTGTCGGTTGTGTTGCAACAGCCCTGGCCTGTACTGCTGGACGAGCTGGCCGCAGGAGCTACACAAGACGGGGCGGGCCATCGTTCGCCGCGGGGCGAGCGGGAACGTGCAGAACCGCCACCCCCACCGCCGTTGGATCAGGCGGATCAGGCCATGGGGCACCCCCCGCCGCCGCCGCCGCCGCATCCGCCTGGGCCCGATGGTTTCAATCGCCGCCTGTCTTTGCTCGATTCGCAAGGGCAAACGCTGGAAGGCCCGCCTGTGCGGGCCGATGACCCCTCGATTAGGGCCGCCGTGCGGGTCGATGGGCAGCTGCAAGCCTATTTGAATTTGCGCACCGTCAAAGCCCTGCCGGACCAAATGGCCCAGCGTTTTCTGCAGCGGCAGTATCTGGGTTTGGCTGGCTTGGCCCTGGTGATGCTGGCTTTGACACTCGGTGTAGCCATTGTCTTGGCCCGGCGCTGGAGTCGTCCTTTGCAAGCGGCCTCGCATGCCACAGCGCGCATTGCCCAAGGCGATTGGTCGTCGCGCATCGCTGAGCACCACTTGACCGGTTGGCGCACTGAGGTGGACGACTTGATGCACCACATCAACCAAATGGCCCAAGCGCTGCAAAATCAAGAGCACACCCGCAAACGCTGGCTGGCCGATATTTCGCATGAACTGCGAACCCCGTTGTCTGTCTTGCAAGGCGAGGTCGAAGCCTTGCTCGATGGCGTGCGCCCGCTCAAGCTGGCGTCGATCGGCTCCTTGCGTGAAGAGGTGATGCGTCTGAACGCTTTGGTGAATGATCTGCATTTGCTGTCCATGGCCGATTTGCAAGCTTTGCCCTGTCATTTCGAGTCCGGCGATGCGGTGGCCTTGTTGCGCAATGTGCACCAACGGTTTGCGCATTCGGCTAAGGCGCAAGGGATTGATTTGAGTTTGGACTTGGCCGATTACACAGCAATGCCTGTGAGGTGGGACATGCACCGCATGACGCAAGTGCTGAGCAATCTGGTGAGCAATAGTTTGCGCTACACCGATGCCCCAGGACGCGCCATCCTGCGCTTGCGCCAAGAGGGCGAGGACGTAGTGATCGTAATGCAGGACAGTGCGCCCGGTGTCTCAGAGACTGATTTGCCCCGGCTATTAGATCCCTTGTTCCGAGTCCAAGCCGATCGGACCAGAGCCCAGGGCGATCGACACAATGGCAGCGGCTTGGGCTTGTCGATAGTGGCCGCCATTGTCAAAGCGCACCAAGGTCAGATCGAGTTGACGCCTTGTGCTTGGGGTGGACTGAGCGTGCATGTGCGCCTGCCCGCCCAGGCGCCCGAGCCTGAGGTCATCGCATGAACGCACCTTTGCACATTTTGGTAGTGGAGGACGATCGCAAAATTGCTCAACTGGTGAGTGACTACCTGCACGAGGAAGGCTATACCGTCCAGCAGGCGCAAGATGGTGCGTTGGGATGGGCGAGTTTTCGCCATCGCCAACCTGATTTATTGATACTCGACCTGATGCTGCCCGGCATGGACGGACTCACGCTGTGCCAAGAGGTGCGGCGCAGCAGTGATGTGCCCATCATCATGCTGACCGCTCGGGTGGACGAGGTCGACCGGTTGCTGGGTTTGAATACGGGGGCCGATGACTATGTGTGCAAGCCCTTCAGCCCGCGCGAGTTGATGGCGCGGGTGCGCAATCTGCTGCGCCGCAGCCGAGGGTCATTTCAGCCCGCCAAACCCTGGCGCATTGACGAAGCAGGGTTGCGCATCCATTGGCGCGGGCATGAGCTGGACTTGACGCCCGTGGAGTATCGGCTGTTTCAACTTCTGCTGACGCACCCCGGTCGGGTGTTTTCCAGAGCGCATATGTTGGATGTTATCCACGACGGTCTGCACGATACCAGTGACCGCGTGATCGATAGCCACATCAAAAACCTGCGAAAGAAAATTCTCCAAGCTGCGCCGCTTGACGACTGCATCGCTTCCGTCTATGGCATCGGCTATCGCTTTGACATGCCTGACCCTGCGGCTCACACATCTCCTTAGTTTCTCCATCTTTGCGTTTTATCGTCAAGCTATTCACATATCCAAAGGGGAATAGTTTTGACATTGAATGCTTTGGCCAAAATCCTTGCGACCGCCTCGCTGGTGGGCTGGCTCACTGGCTGCGGTGGTTCATCCACAGCCAGCACGCAGACCCCGACTGCGGTCACCCCGTTGAGCGTGGCCCAGGCCTTGTTTGCAGAAAAGGCCCTGTCGGCCAGCGGAAAAATGGCTTGCGCCAGTTGCCACACCGACGACAACGCTCACGCCGATGCCACCGGCACCGTGTTGCCCTTGGGCGGTGCGAGCCTGGACCAGCAAGGCTTTCGCAGCAGTCCCAGCTTGATGTACTTGGCCAGCAACACCGCTTTTCGTTTTGATGCCAATGGCTTGCCTTTCGGTGGTTTTACTTGGGATGGACGCGCCAACAGCCGCGCTGAGCAAGCGGCGGGTCCGCTGCTGGACAGCACCGAAATGGCCAATGCCGATGTGGCTGCCGTAGCGCAAAAAGTGCGGGGCCTTTCTTATTTCAGTGACTTTGTGAGCCAGTTCAATGTGCCCACTGCGCCGACCGACCAGCAAATTTATGACAAGCTACGAACGGCGCTGCAAACCTATCAAGAACTGGACACCGACTATTTGTTGTTCAACAGCAAGTTCGACCGGGAGGCCGATGGCACCTACACCTTCACACCCGCAGAGCAGCGAGGCCAAGCCATTTTCAACAACGCTAACCAAGGCAATTGCGCCAGTTGCCACACCAGCCGCAATGGACCCAATGGCGAGCGCCCTGTGTTCACTAATTTCAGTTATGCCGCTCTAGGCTTGCCGCGCAATCCATTGATTCAAAAGAACGCCGATCCGACGTTTTTTGACATGGGCTTGTGTGGCCCGAAGCGCACCGACTTGAGCGCGCGCACCGACTTGTGCGGCCAGTTCAAAGTGCCCACCTTGCGCAATATCGCGTTGACCGCGCCGTACTTTCACAACGCCAGCGTCAGCACCTTGACTGAGGCTGTGAGCTTTTACGCCACACGCGATATCGACCCCGGTCGTTGGTACCCCAGCGTTAACGGCGTGGTGCAGAAGTTCAACGACTTGCCCGCGGCCTACCGAAACAACGTGATCCGCACAGCCCCGTTTGGTCAGGCAGTAGGTGCTGCCCCCTTGCTCAGCGCCCAGAACGTGGCCGATCTGGTGAGCTTTTTGCAGACCCTGACCGACGACCGCAGCGCCGCCCCGGGCAACCCCATGGTCCCACGCTGAGCCTTTTATTCTTCAGCACCTTCCACCAAAAACCTTACCCGGCGTTGGCCTTGCCACTCGTCGGCGTCCAGCCTGAAGGCGAGTTTGACGCGGCGAGGCAATTGCGCGGTGCGGCCAAACCAGATGCCGTCCACCGACTGGCCTTGGTGTTTGAGTTTCAAGGCCAGATGTTTTTCGCCTACCAGGCGCTGTGAGATCACGTCCACTTCTTCGCTGAACATGGGCGGGGCAAAGCCTTGGCCCCAGACTTCTTTGTGCAAGGTATCGACCAAATCCACGCGCAGGTACTCGGGCGCAAGTGGGCCGTCGGTTTCCAGGCTGCGCGTCAGCGTGGCGACGTCCAGCCATTCGGTGGCCACCTGGCTCAGTGCTTCTTCAAACACGTCCAGGTGCTCTTCAGCCACGGTGCAACCCGCCGCCATGGCGTGTCCGCCAAAGCGCAGCAGCACGCCGGGGTGGCGTTTGGCAATCAGGTCGAGTGCATCGCGCAAATGAAAGCCGGGGATCGAGCGGCCTGAGCCTTTGAGTTCGTCTTCTTTGCCCACGGCGCTGCTGGCCGCAAACACAAAGGTGGGGCGGTGCAATTTGTCTTTGATGCGCGAGGCCACGATGCCGACCACGCCCTCATGAAAATCCGGGTCGAACACGCAAATCGCCGGCGGCGGCTCTTCGCCTTCGTCAAACAACGACTCGGCAATCTCCATCGCTTGTTCGCGCATATCGCCTTCAATCACGCGGCGCTCTCGGTTGATCCCGTCCAGCGCCTGCGCCAACTCCGCGGCGCGCGCGTCGTCATCGGTCAGCAGGCATTCAATGCCCAGCGTCATGTCGGACAAGCGGCCTGCCGCGTTGATGCGTGGCCCCAGCGCGAAGCCAAAATCAAAAGTCGTGGCGCTGGCCGCTTGACGACCGGCGGCGGTGAACAGTGCTTTCAGACCGGCAGGCAGGGCCCCGGCGCGAATGCGCTTCAAGCCTTGCGCAACCAATCGGCGGTTGTTCGCGTCGAGCTTGACCACGTCAGCCACCGTGCCCAAGGCCACCAGCGGCAGTAAGGCGTCCAGCTTGGGTTGCTGCTCGGCCGTGAAAGCGCCGCGCTGGCGCAGTTCTGCGCGCAAAGCCAGCAGCACATAAAACATGACGCCTACACCTGCCATGGACTTGCTGGCAAAGCTGCAGCCGGGTTGGTTGGGGTTGACTATGACCTCAGCGGTCGGCAGTTCAGCGGCGGGCAGGTGGTGGTCGGTGACCAGTACTTTTAGGCCCAGCGCTTGAGCTTGGGCCACGCCTTCAACACTGGCAATGCCGTTGTCGACCGTGATTAAAACGTCTGCGCCATTGTCGTGCACGCGTTGGGCAATCGGGGCGGTCAGGCCATAGCCGTCGACCACCCGATCGGGCACGATGTAGCTCACTTGCTTGGCGCCTAGCAGACGCAATCCACGCACGGCCACAGCACAGGCGGTCGCGCCATCGCAGTCGTAATCGGCCACGATGCATAGGCGTTGCTGACTGGCAATGGCATCGGCAAGCAAACTGGCTGCGGCTTGGACGCCCAAGAGGCCCGAGGGCGGCAGCAGCTGCGCCAAGCCGTCGTCCAGGTCGTCTTTGTTCAACACGCCGCGAGCGGCAAACAGTTGAGCCAACAGGGGGTGGACCCCGGCTTGCTCTAAGGCCCACGCCGCGCGGGGAGGGATGTCTCGGGTCAAAAGATTCATAGGGCTTGCAGGGAGGTGTGGATGGTCAAGGGTTGAAACAGGCGTTGGGCGCGTTGCCAAAGTTGTTGCAGGTTGGATTGCGCCGTGGCTTGATAAGTGTGCGCAGCGTGTTCGCTGCACAAGGTCAAAGTGACGGGTCGCGAGCCCATGCTATGGCGCAGATCAGCACACAGCGTGGCATCGATCTCGCGCCAGGCCTGAACCCAGGCCTGGGCGTCTTCGCGCAGAGCCGGTTCACACAGGGCTTGCGCCATGTGGGGGGCGGGGGGCGATTCAGACATTGAGGGCTTGTGGGTCAAAACCCCCGCGCCATGCACCCAAAACGAATTCACCGTCAATTGCCGCTGGGCGCTGCGTGCGTCGTTGACGGGGTGGTTGTACAGCAGCATTTGCATTTCGCTTTGCAAGCGGCGCAGCGCTTTGGCTGAGTCGCTTTTGGGCAGCCAGGGGTTGACGTTCATGCCGATCACCCGGTCCAAGCTGGCGCAGGCCAGGCCGCGCAGCATCTCACCTTGCACATGCCATTGGGTAGGGGAGACATAACGCACGGTCAAACCGTCTTCGATGAAAAAGGGTTGCATGGCGGCCAATAAGGCTTGCGACTCGGATTCGTTCAGTTGCAAGCTGGCGGGGTTGAGCATGACCACCTGGCCGATGCCAATTTGCCAATGACAGGGGCTGAAATAGGCTTGGGGCTGTTCGTTCGTGTCTGGGTTGGCCAGTGCAGCCCAAGGCCAAGCGCCCTCGGTGCCAGGCAGTTGCAACGCTTGGGCCCAGGCCCGCTCATGGGGCATGCTCAGACCAGGCTCGTCCAGATCATCCTCGTCTGTCTGCACCCGTGTGAAGGCCTGCAACAAGGCTTGCAAATGCGGTAATTCGAGTTGCGCTAAGGCGCCCTGAAGGGCTGGCGAGCGGCTAGCGGCGTAGGGAATGATCAGGTGATCGGCGGCGGCCACACCGGCAGGAAGAAAAACGGTCATGGGGCTATTGTCCGGGATGCCACAATCCCCTCTGTGGAAATGGATTGAAACGATGCAAATTCCTTATGAATTGATTTTAGGTTGGCGCTACACCCGCGCCGGCCGAGCCACCCGGCGCAATGGGTTTATCTCGTTTATCTCGGGCGTGTCCATGCTGGGCATTGCCTTGGGCGTGGCGGCCTTGATCATTGTCTTGTCGGTGATGAACGGCTTTCAAAAAGAAGTGCGCGATCGCATGCTCGGCGTGGTCTCGCACATTGAGGTGTTTTCGGCCGATGGCGGTGCCTTGCCCGACTTGGCCGGCACTTTGCAAAAAGTCAAAGCCCACAGCAGCGTCGTGGCGGCAGCACCTTTTATTTCGGCCCAGGCCTTGCTGGCCCGGGGCGAGGACATGAAGGGCGTGATGGTGCGCGGCATTGACCCGGCGCTGGAGCCTGGTGTGACCGACTTGTCGCCCGGCGTGCAAACCCAGGCTTTGGCGCAGTTGCTGCCCGGGCAATTTGGTGTGGTGCTTGGGGTGGACCTGGCGCGCATGCTGGGTGTGCGCGTGGGCGACCCGGTGACCCTGGTCTCGCCCAGCGGTCAAATCACACCGGCCGGGGTGGTGCCGCGTTTGAAGCAAATGACCGTGGTTGGCACCTTCAGTTCGGGCCATTACGAATACGACTCGGCCCTGGCTTTGATTCATGTGGACGATGCCAGCCGCATCTTCCGGCTCGAAGGGCCGAGTGGCATTCGCCTGAAGCTGCGCGATCTGCACCAAGCCCGGCAAGTGGCTTATGAATTGGCGGCGGTGCTGCCGCCGGAGATGCTGGTGCGCGACTGGACCCAGCAAAACCGCACCTGGTTTGCGGCGGTGCAGGTGGAAAAACGCATGATGTTCATCATCCTGACCTTGATCGTGGCGGTGGCCGCGTTCAACCTGGTCAGCACCTTGGTGATGACTGTGACCGATAAGCGCGCCGACATCGCCATCTTGCGCACCCTGGGCGCCAGCCCGGCCAGCATCATGGGCGTGTTTGTGGTGCAGGGCGCCATGGTGGGCGTGATCGGCACTTTGACGGGACTCGGTTTGGGCTTGCTGGTTGCCTTCAACATCGACGTGATCGTGCCTGCGCTGGAGGCTTTGTTCCATGCCAGCTTTTTGCCCAAAGACATCTACCTGATCAGCCGCATGCCCAGCGAGCCGCAAAGCTCGGACATCGTGCCGATCGCACTCATCTCTTTGGTGTTGGCCTTTGTCGCCACCTTGTATCCGAGCTGGCGCGCCAGCCAAGTCAATCCTGCGGAGGCGCTGCGCTATGAATGATCTGATTCTGCAAGCCCAAGGCCTGACCCAGCGCTTTACCGAAGGTCGGTTGGATGTGACGGTGCTGCAAGGTGTTGACCTGCAGGTGCGCGCGGGCGAAACCCTGGCCATCGTGGGCGCGTCGGGCTCGGGCAAAAGCACCTTGCTGCATTTGCTCGGTGGTTTGGAAAAACCCACACAAGGCACAGTGCACTTGAGAGGCCAGGCCCTGGCGCAACTTAGCGCCGCCGAGCAAGGCCAGTGGCGCAACCGCTACCTGGGCTTTGTGTACCAGTTCCATCATTTGTTGCCCGAGTTCAGTGCGCTGGACAACGTGGCCATGCCCTTGTGGATTCGTCGCATGCCACGCGCTGAAGCTTCCGCTGCAGCCGAGATTTGGCTGACCAAGGTGGGTTTGCAAGACCGTTTGCAGCACCGCCCCGCAGAGCTGTCGGGCGGCGAGCGCCAACGTGTGGCCATTGCCCGTGCCTTGGTGACTCAGCCCGCATGTGTGCTGGCGGACGAGCCCACCGGTAACTTGGACCGCAGCACGGCCGAAGGCGTGTTCGATCTGATGCTGCAGCTCGCCCACGATGTGGGCACCGCCTTTGTGGTGGTCACGCACGACACGCAGTTGGCCGCACGCTGCAGCCGCCAAGTCAAATTGGTGCAGGGTCGCCTGGTGCCAAATGTGTTGCCCGATGCAACGCCAAAAGTGTTGCTCAACTCGCTGGGCTGAACTTTCAACGCCATCCATCTCAACACCGCCATGTGGATCGACACCCACTGCCACCTGGACGCCGCTGAATTTGATGCCGACCGCGATGCGGTGCGCCAACGGGCCCGCGATGCGGGGGTTGCCCTTTGCGTGATCCCGGCAGTAGAGCGCGGCAACTGGGCCAAGGTGCGCGAGGTGGCGCACCGCTATTGCGATGTGTACGCCCTGGGCATTCACCCCCTCTATGTGCCCCAGGCACAAGACGACGATTTGCAAGCTTTAGACGAACTGCTGAGCGCATCCAAAGACGATCCGCGCTTGGTGGCGGTGGGTGAAATTGGGCTGGACTATTTTGTGCCCGCGCTGTGCGAGCCCGCCCAGCGCGAAAAGCAATGGCGCTTTTACACCACGCAGTTGCAAATGGCCCGCAAACACGGCTTGCCCGTGATCCTGCACGTGCGCCGCTCGGCCGACATGCTGCTCAAAGGCTTGCGTCAAACAAAGGTGCAGGGCGGCATTGCCCATGCCTTTAACGGCAGCCTGCAGCAAGCCCAGGCTTTTATCGACCTGGGTTTTGTACTCGGCTTTGGCGGCGCCATGACCTTTGAACGCGCGACCCAACTGCGGCACTTGGCCGTCACCTTGCCACTGCCAGCCATCGTGCTGGAGACCGACGCGCCCGACATCCCGCCGCAGTGGATTTACCGCACGGCTGAGCAGCGGGCGCAGGGTGATGTGCAGGGGCGCAATCAATCGGCAGAACTGCCCCGCATCGCCGATACGCTGGCGCAGTTGCGAGATTGCTCTTCACAGGACTTGGCCTATGTCACAGGCCAGAATGTCTGCCGAGTCCTGCCCTGTGTGCGGCATGTCGGCGACAATCACGGCCATGATCCGCAAAAAGAAAACCATGCTCCCTGAAGTCAATTTCTCCGAAGATGGCAAGGTCCGTTATCTGCATCTGGGCACGCCCTGGATTCAGGGTTCCATGCTGATCGCTAAACCCTATGACATAGAACTCGAATATGTGCAGCGCATGATGGTCGGCTTGTTGTTCCTGGACCCAGAATCCGTCACGGGAGCGCATGCCATGCAACTGGGTTTGGGGGCGGGCACCTTGACCAAGTTTTGCTACCAAAAACTCAAGATGACCTGCACCGCCATCGAGATCAATCCCGGCGTGCTGCATGCTTGCCGCGGGTGGTTCAAATTACCGCAGGATGACGAACGCTTGCGGGTGGTGCTGGCCGATGCCGGGCAAGAGATTCAAAAAGCAGAATGGCAGGGCACCGTCGATCTGCTGCATGTGGATTTGTACGATCACGAAGCGGCGTTGCCGGTGCTCGACAGCGTGGAGTTCTACGATCATTGCCGCGCTTTGTTGAGCGACCAGGGCTGCATGACGGTGAACCTGTTCGGTCGCAACTCCAGTTACCAGCGCAGTCTGGAAAAAATGGCGCAGGTGTTTCGCGAAGATGCAGTGTGGGACTTCAAGCCCACGCGAGAGGGCAATACGATCGTGTTGGCCCAGCGCATTCCAAGTCGCCCTGATCGTGAGGCCTTACAAGCGCGTGCAGAGCAGATTGAACAACAGTACGGATGGCCGGCAGGCAAGTGGTTGAAGATGTTCCAGCCGCTGGTCAAACTGTAAAAATGCACAGAAGTACAAAAGCAGTGCATGCGGCCTCTCAAAACCAAGGGTTAACCACGACGACTCCTGCCTGCGCAAGCCGTCCTATCTGTCCGCACCTGCGGGACATAGGTGTAACCCACATGGTCACACTCAGATACAGACGCCACAATCTGCACACCCAAACCATTGGAGGAGCTATCTCGTGAATATCAAAAGTCAAAAAGACTTTTTCTCAGGGCTGATGTTTACCGTTATCGGTGGATCATTTGCTTATGGAGCATCAAGTTATACCGTTGGAACCGGGGCTCGTATGGGGCCGGGTTATTTCCCGCTCGTTTTGGGCGTCATCTTGGCCCTTCTCGGCTCGGCCATCATGTTCAAGTCCTTGGTGGTGGAAACGCCTGATGGCGAGAAAATTGGTGCTTGGGCCTGGAAGCCTTTGTGCTACATCATTGCCGGCAACTTGTTGTTTGGAATTTTGCTGGGCGGCTTGCCCAGCATCAAACTGCCCGCCATGGGTTTGATTGCTGCCATTTTTGGGACGACTATTGTGGTCAGCAAAGCCGGTGAAGTGTTTGTGCTGAAAGAGGTATTGGCTTTGTCCACTGTGCTGTCGATTGGCAGTTATCTGGCTTTCGTGCTGCTGCTGAAATTGCAGTTCCCGGTTTGGCCTACCTTCATCACCGGCTGAGGAGAAATACAAGATGGAACTTTTTGACAACTTAGCCATGGGTTTTGGGGTGGCGTTCACCTTCCAAAACCTGATTTACGCTTTCATCGGTTGCCTGTTGGGCACCCTGATTGGTGTGCTCCCAGGCATTGGCCCAGTGGCCACTATCGCCATGCTGCTGCCCGCCACTTACGCGCTGCCCCCCGTGGCTGCGCTGATCATGCTGGCCGGTATTTACTACGGCGCCCAATACGGTGGTTCCACCACCGCGATTTTGGTCAATTTGCCCGGTGAGTCTTCATCGGTGGTGACCGTGATTGACGGGTACCAGATGGCTCGCAAAGGCCGTGCCGGCCCTGCATTGGCCGCTGCCGGTTTGGGTTCGTTCTTCGCCGGTTGCGTGGGTACCTTGATCTTGGCCGCCTTTGCTGCGCCCTTGACCGAAGTGGCTTTCAAGTTCGGCCCTGCCGAATACTTCTCGCTCATGATCTTGGGCTTGATCGGCGCGGTGGTGTTGGCTTCGGGTTCTCTGCTCAAAGCAGTGGCCATGATCGTGTTGGGCTTGTTGCTCGGCCTGGTTGGCACCGACGTGAACTCTGGCGTGGCGCGTTTCAGCTTTGACATTCCTGAGCTGACCGACGGCATTGGCTTCATCGTCATTGCCATGGGTGTTTTTGGTTACGGCGAAATTATTTCCAACCTGTCCAAGCCAGAGGACGAGCGCGAAGTCTTTACAGGCAAAGTGACCGGTTTGTTCCCAACCAAAGAAGACTTCCGCAACATGATTCCTGCCGTTTTGCGCGGCACGGCCATCGGTTCGATACTGGGCATCTTGCCCGGCGGTGGTGCCTTGTTGGCGGCTTTTGCGGCCTACACCATTGAGAAGAAAACCAAACTGCGTCCCGGTGAAGTGCCTTTCGGTCAAGGCAACATCCGCGGTGTGGCTGCACCTGAATCGGCCAACAACGCTGGCTCGCAAACCTCCTTCATTCCTTTGCTGACCTTGGGCATTCCGCCCAACGCGGTGATGGCTTTGATGGTGGGTGCGATGACCATCCACAACATCCAACCTGGCCCACAGGTGATGACCAGCAACCCTGAGTTGTTCTGGGGCTTGATTGCCTCGATGTGGATTGGCAACTTGATGCTGGTGATTTTGAATCTGCCTTTGATTGGCATGTGGATCAAGCTGTTGACTGTGCCCTACCGTTGGCTGTTCCCAGCCATCGTGCTGTTCTGCGCTATCGGCGTGTACTCCACCAACAACAACACCTTCGACATCTGGATGGTGGCGGCGTTTGGCGTGATCGGTTACACCTTCATCAAACTCGGTGTGGAGCCTGCGCCTTTGCTGCTGGGCTTCATCTTGGGCCCGATGATGGAAGAAAACCTGCGCCGTGCGCTGCTCTTGTCGCGTGGCGACTGGAGCGTGTTCGTGACCCGTGGTTTGTCGGCCAGTCTGTTGGCGGCAGCCTTGGTGCTGCTGATTGTGGTGCTGCTGCCTGCGGTGAAGTCCAAACGCGAAGAAGCCTTCGTGGAAGAGTAACAGGCATCTGCCAGTCTCTACAAGCGGCGCCCTCGGGCGCCGTTTTTGATGGCGGCGCTTGAAATGCCAATCCCTATGCCAATGCCTATGCGGTGGTTGCTGTCGCTTGCGCTCGGTGCTCTGTTCCAACTTCTGCCAAAATCATCGTATGAAAAGACGCGCATTGGTTCTGACCCTCACTGGCCTGCTGGCCGCTTGTGGCTTAGGTTCTGCAGGGGCTCAGGCGCCGGCCTACCCCGGCAAACCCATTCGCTTGGTGGTGCCGTTTCCTGCGGGGGGGGCGACCGATATTTTTGCGCGCACTTTGTCGCAAAAACTGGCTGAAAAAATCGGCGCCTCGTTGGTGGTGGACAACAAGCCCGGCGCTGGCGGCACCTTGGGCTCAGACATGGTGGCCAAGGCCGCGCCTGATGGCTATACCTTGCTCCTGGCCACTTCCAGCACGCATTCCATCGGCCCCAATTTGAACCCCAAAATGCCTTATGACGCGGTGCGCGACTTCACGCCCATCGGTCAGGTCGGCTTGGCGCCAAGCATCATGCTGGTGCCCAATTCGTCGCCAGCGCATACGGTACAAGAGTGGATTGATTACGCGCGCAAGAATCCGGGGCGTTTGAACTACGCCTCCAGCGGCAACGGCACCATCGTGCAGCTGACGGCCGAATTATTCAAAGCCCAGGCAGGGTTGTTTGTGGTGCACATCCCCTACAAAGGCACGGCCTTGGCCATGCCCGATTTGATCAGTGGCAAAGTGGACGTGTTGTTCGACTCATTGCCCACCGGTTTGCCCCATGTGCGCGATGGCCGCTTGCGCGCCTTGGGCGTGACCACGGCGCAGCGCACGCCGTTGGCCCCCGGCGTGCCGTCGATTTCCGAGGTGTTGCCGGGTTACGAGTCCACCACCTGGTTCGGCCTGTTTGGGCCGCAAGGCCTGCGTCCGGAACTGGTCAGCCGCATCAACACAGCGGCCAACCAAGCCCTCAAGGACCCCGAGGTGGCCGAGAAGCTGCAAAGGCTAGGCATTGAGGCCTTGGGTGGCACGCCCGCGCAATTCACCACCATGCTGGCCAGCGAGTCGGCCAAGTGGAAAAAAATCATCAACGAACGCAAAATTTCTCTGGACTGACCGAGCATGACTTTCAATTTCAACGCCCCCTACAGCAGCACGCGTTTGCCGCTGTTTGCACGCAACGTGGTCTCCACCTCACACCCGCTCGCGGCGCAAGCCGGTTTGCGCATGATGCTAAAAGGCGGCAACGCGGTGGACGCGGCCGTGGCCGCTGCCGCCACGCTCACGCTCACTGAGCCGGTGAGCAACGGTCTGGGGTCCGATGCCTTTTGTATTTTGTGGGATGGCCAGCAACTGCACGGTTTGAACGCCTCTGGCTGCGCACCGCAAACATGGACGCCCGATTATTTCAAGCGCAAATACGGCGCCGATGTGGCCACACCGCCCAAGCGCGGATTTGACTCGGTGACCGTGCCCGGCGCGGTGAGCAGCTGGGTGGCGCTGAGTGAGCGCTTTGGCAAACTGCCGTTTGCCGACTTGATGGAGCCGGCCATTGAGATTGCCGAGCGCGGTTATTTGCTGCCTGTAGTGGTGCAGCAAAAATGGGCGGCGGCCACGCCCGAATTACAATCCCTGCCCGGCTTTGCCGAGAGTTTTTTGCCCTGGGGCCGTGCGCCCAACGTGGGCGAGTTGTTTCAGTTCAAAGCAGCGGCCCGCGGTTTGCGCGCGATTGCCGAAAGCAAAGGCCAGGCCTTTTACGGCGGTGAAATTGCGCAGGCCATTGAACGCTTCAGCGCGCAGCACGGCGGCACTTTGACGGCCAAAGATTTTGCGGACTACCGCCCCGAATGGGTCACGCCGATTGCGCAAAACTACCGCGGCTATACCCTGCACGAGATCCCGCCCAACGGCCAAGGCATTGCCGCGCTGATTGCCTTGGGCATCTTGGAACACTTTGATGTGGCGGGCTTGCCGGTGGACGGCGTGGATTCGCAGCATCTGCAAATCGAAGCCATGAAGCTGGCGTTTGCCGACGTGTACCGCTATGTGGCCGACCCCGGCTCCATGGAAGTGACGCCCGCGCAAATGCTGAACCCGGCGTACCTCGCCAGTCGCGCCAAGTTGATTCAATTTGACAAGGCGCAAGATTTTGGCGCGGGCAATCCGGTCAAAGGCGGCACGATTTACCTGACAGCCGCTGACGAGAACGGCATGATGGTCAGTTTCATTCAAAGTAACTACATGGGCTTTGGCTCTGGCTGCGTCGAGCCGCAGTTTGGCGTGAGTTTGCAAAACCGGGGCCACGGCTTCAACGTGCAAGCCGGCGGCTTGAATCCGGCCAACTTGGTAGCACCGGGCAAACGCCCGTTTCACACCATCATCCCGGCGTTCTTGACCAAAGACGGACAGCCGGTGATGAGTTATGGCGTGATGGGCGCCAATATGCAACCGCAAGGCCATATGCAAACGCTGGTGCGCATGTTGGATTACGGGCAAAACCCGCAAGCCGCTTGTGACGCACCGCGCTGGCGCTACAACGCGGGTTATTCGATCAACGTCGAAGCCGCCATGCATGCGCCCACGGTGCAAGGCCTGGCCAGTCGAGGTCACCAAATGGATGTGATCAACGACTCCTACCAAGACTTTGGCGCTGGCCAGTTCATTTGGCGCATGGGCGACCCCAAAGTCCACGGTTACGTCGCCGCAAGTGATGCACGGCGTGATGGGCAGGCGGTCGGGTTTTGAGGCAAAGCCACAAGTTGGGGCTGACCGCGTTGCTGTGGGGTGCGCTGGGAACCCTCGCGACCCTGCCTAGCCAGGCGCAACCTGTCCCTTGTGGCGTGGTGCTGCTGCATGGCAAATGGGGTATGCCGCAATCGCCGTATTTAAAAACGGTGGTGCAAAAAATTGAACCGGTCTGCCAGATCACCTTGCTTGAGATGCCTTGGTCGCGTCTGCGTCTGTACGACCGCCCCTATACCGATGCCTTGGCGCAAATCCAGCAAGCGGTGACCCAACTGCGGCAATCGGGCGTGTCGTGGGTGGCCGTGGGCGGCCAAAGTTTTGGCGCTAACGCATCCTTAGCTTACATGGCGCAAATGGGCGATGTGGATGCAGTCCTTCCGATGGCCGCTGGCCACGTGCCCGAGAGTTTTATTCAACTGCCTGATATTCGGCGCGCGGTGGATGAAGCCCAGCAAAAAGTGGATGCTGGCCAAGGCGGTGCCATGGTGGAGATGACCGATATGAACCAGGGCCAACGCAAGCCGGTCAAAGCGCCGGCCGCAGCCCTGTGGAGCTATTTCAATCCGCAAGGATGGGGCAATATGGCCCTCAGCGCACAGTCCTTTCGCAAGCCTGTGCCGGTGTTTTGGGCTATAGGCACCCTGGACCCGCTTTACCCGGTGGGTTCGGCCGAGATTTACCGGCAACTGCCCGTGCACCCCGACAGTCGGTATCTGGTGGTGCGCGCCGATCATGCCCATACACCCGAGGTGGCGGCTGATGAATTGGTGGCCTGGTTGCGAGCCCGAACGGGGCATTGAGCGATGACACGTAAAGCTGTGCCCCAACTCACCACCGGTCTGATCCTGGCCGCCGTCGGCTCCATTGCTTTCAGCGGCAAAGCCATCATTGCCAAACTGGCTTATCGCCATGGGGTGGATGCCGTGACCTTGGTCATGCTGCGCATGCTGTTTGCTTTGCCCTTGTTTGTGCTGATGGCGTGGTGGGCCGGGCGCGGCAAGGCCGCGCTGACACAGAAAGATTTCTTAGGTATTTTGGGGCTGGGCTTCATCGGCTATTACCTGTCGAGCTACCTTGATTTTTTGGGGCTGGAGTACATCAGCGCTTCGTTTGAGCGTTTGATTTTGTATTTAAATCCCACCTTGGTGTTGTTGCTGGGTTGGGTGCTTTACCAACGTCGCATTGCCCGCAGGCAAGCGCTGGCCATGGCGGTCAGCTACAGCGGCGTGCTGTTGGTGTTTGGCCATGAACTGAGTTTGAGCGGCTCCCATGCACTGCTGGGTGCGGCCTTGGTGCTGGGCAGCGCCTTGACCTACGCGGTGTACCTGACCTACAGCGGCCAACTGGTGCAGCGCCTGGGCTCCTTGCGCCTGGCCGGTTGGGCCACCTCGGTGGCCTGTTTGTTTTGCATCGGTCAGTTTATGCTGCTGCGGCCCCTGTCCTTAGAGGCGGTGGCGCCGCAGGTGCTGTGGTTGTCGCTGCTTAATGCCACGGCTTGCACGGTGCTGCCGGTGCTCTTGGTGATGATGGCGATTGAGCGGATTGGACCGGGTTTGACGGCGCAAACCGGCATGATCGGTCCGATGTCTACCGTCACCATGGGTGTGCTGTTGTTGGACGAGCCCTTCACGGTTTGGATTGTGCTGGGCACGATTTTGGTGATGAGTGGTGTTTTTTGGGTCACGCGCCCCGTGCGCGTGTGAAGTCTTATTCAAGGAGATCGATATGGACTTAGGTATTGCAGGCAAATGGGCATTGGTAGGTGGCGCGAGCAAAGGGCTCGGCTGGGGCTGTGCCCGCGCTTTGGCGCATGAGGGTGTGAACGTGGTCATGGTGGCACGCGGCGCAGAGGTGTTGAACGCCACGGTGGCCAAGTTGCAAGCCGAAGTCGGCCCGAACGTGAAACTGATTGCGGTGGCGGTCGACATCACCACCGTGGCCGGTCGCGAAGCGGTATTTGCCGTGGCAGGGGGGCCTGGCAAAAACTTCGACATCGTGGTGACCAATGCGGGCGGCCCACCGCCTGGCGATTTCCGCGACTGGGACCGTGATGCGTGGATCAAAGCGATTGACGCCAACATGCTCACGCCGATCGATTTGATCAAAGCCACGGTGGACGGCATGGCGGCGCGTGGTTTTGGTCGCATCGTCAACATCACCTCCAGCTCAGTGAAATCACCCATCGATGTGCTGGGCCTGTCCAACGGAGCGCGCAGTGGTTTAACCGGTTTTGTGGCCGGCACTTCGCGCAGCAAAATCGCCTCACAAGGGGTGACCATCAACAACTTGCTGCCAGGCCGATTCGATACCGACCGCATCCGTGCCACCTTGCCGGCCATGGCCGAAAAAGCGGGCAAGACCGTCGAGGAAATGCGTGTCATTCAACAAGCGCAAATTCCGGCCGGTCGCTATGGCAACCCTGAGGAGTTCGGTGCGATCTGTGCCTTCTTGTGCAGCCAGCACGCCGCGTATCTGACGGGACAAAACGTGTTGGCCGACGGCGGCGCTTACCCCGGCACCTACTGAGTTGCGCGGACAGGATTTTGGCGCTGCATCAAAGCAGCGCTGAAATTCATCGCCGGTGTTCACCGCCTGGATGAGACGAGGATGCCGCCCACAATCAGCGCAAAGGCGAGTGCGTGATACAGGTGTGGTAATTCGCCCAGAAAGGCGGCCGACAACAAGGCGGCAAACAGCGGTGTGAGGTTGGAGAAAAACCCGGCCACGGCAGGGCCAGCGCGTTGCACGCCTTCGCCCCAGCACCGGTAAGCCAGCACGGCAGGACCGATGGCGACAAAAGCCAAGGCACTGGCCAAAGGCCAGCCCCAGGTGATGTGGGCATCCGTGAGGCTCCATTCGGCGGCGGCAAAAGTGCCAGACCAGCCCAAACCAAAGACCACCTGAGCCATCAAAAAAGCCGCCCAGTTCTGGCGTAAAGCCTCCGGTTCATCACGACGAGTGAGCAGCCAACTGTACAAGGCCCAGCTGGCGGTGGCGAACAAGACGTAGATATCACCCATCACGAATTCGACCTTCAGCAACTGCGCCCATTCACCGCGGCAAAGCACCACAGCCACACCCGTGATGGACAGCAAGGCCCCGGCCAGTTGCGGCATGCGCACAGGCGCTTTGAAGAACAGGGCGCCCAAGATCAGCATGAATACCGGCGTGCTGGAAGCCACCAGGGTCACGTTCAAGGGCGTGGAGGTTTGCAAAGCCAGGTACTGCAGCGCGTTGTAGCAGCCCACGCCCAGCAAACTCAGCACCCCAAAGCGACGCCAATGGGACCACAGACCGCTGCCCGAGCGAAACACGGGATAGGCCAAGGGCAGCAAAATGAAAAACGCCACGACCCAACGTAAAAAGTTCAAGGTGATCGGTGGCACCAAGGGGCCCACCAGGCGGCCCACCACCGCATTGCCCGCCCATAAAAGGGGTGGAATGGTGAGCAAGAGTGCGGTGCGTAGCGCCAGTTTCTGTGTCATGCGCGCGACTGTAACGCTTAGGCGCCAAGGGCGCTGTCGCACGCGAACCCTTATTTCGTGGCACAGTCACGCGAGCGTCGTTTTTAAACCCTCTTAAACCCCCCATCTGCCGGAGATTCACATGAGCTTGACCGTCCAAATTGCCCAACATGGTGGCCCCGAAGAAATGAAATTGGTGGACTTGCCTGTGGGCCAGCCCGGCCCCGGGCAAATTCGCATTCGCCATAAAGCCATTGGCCTGAACTTCATTGACGTATACCAACGCGCTGGTTTGTACGCCATGCCCATGCCCCTGAGCTTGGGTATGGAAGCCTCCGGTATTGTCGAGGCGGTGGGCGAGGGCGTGATGCACCTCAAAGTGGGCGACCGCGCGGCCTACGCCAGCAACCCACCCGGCAGCTACAGCGAAGAGCGTGTGATGCCCGCGCAAAGTGTGTGCAAACTGCCCGATGCGATCAGCTTTGAAACCGGCGCGGCCATGATGCTCAAAGGCCTGACGGCGCAGTACCTGCTCAAGCGCACCTTGCCGCAAGGCGGCTTGAAAGCAGGCGACTTTGTCTTGTTCCACGCCGCAGCCGGGGGCGTGGGCCTGATTGCTTGCCAATGGGCCAAGGCGCTGGGTTATCAGTTGATTGGCACGGCCGGCAGCGATGCCAAGTGCCAACTGGCCAAAGACCATGGCGCCGCCTTCGTGATCAACTACAACACCGAAGACTTTGCAGCGCGCGTGAAAGAAATCACGGGCGGCAAGGGCGTGAAGGTGGTGTACGACTCGGTGGGCAAAGACACCTGGGATAAGTCCTTGGACTGCCTGATGCCCTTTGGTTTGATGGCCAGTTTTGGCAATGCCTCAGGCCCCGTGGCGCCGTTTGCCCCCGGTATGTTGGGCGGCAAAGGTTCGCTGTACGTGACGCGTCAAACACTGTTCACGCACATCTCGACCCGTGAGAGCACGCAAGAAATGGCTGACGAGTTGTTTGATGTGGTGGTCAGCGGCAAGGTGCACATCCGCATCGACCAGACCTACAAGCTGGCCGACATTGCCCAAGCCCACCGTGACTTGGAGGCCCGTAAAACCACGGGTTGCACCATCATCACGCTGTAAAGCGCGATGATTGACTAAGATGGATTCAACCTCGGCGAACGCGCAGCAGTTCGTCGAGGATCAGGCAGGCAGCGCCCAGCGTGATGGCGCTGTCGGCCAGATTGAACGCCGGGAAGTGGATGCCTGCGTAGTGAAAGTCCAAAAAGTCCACCACGTAACCGTACAACACACGGTCAATCACATTGCCCACAGCGCCGCCCAACACGCAGGCGATGGCAAAGCCAAACAGCTTTTGCCCGGCGTGCTTTTTCAAAAGCCAAACCATCAACAAAGCGGCCGCACTGCCCAGGCCGGTAAAGAACCAGCGTTGCCAGCCTCCGGCTTGCGCCAAGAAAGAAAAAGCCGCGCCGCTGTTGTGCACCCGCATCAGATTGAAAAACGAGGTTACCAGCGAGCTGTCGCCCAAGGCGAAACTGCCAATGATCAAAACCTTGGTGAACTGATCGGCCAGCAAGACCAGCAGGGCCAAGCCCAACCAGAGCCACAAGCTGTGGCTGGTATGGGCGAAGGAGCTTTTTGATTTTTTGGCCATGGGCGTCTGGATCTCGGTTCTATGTCTCGGTTCAGGCGACGTGACGGATTTCACCGTCACCATACAGATTGCTGGTGCAACGGCCGCACAGCGTGGGGTGCGCGGCGTCCACGCCCACATCGGCCGCGTAGTGCCAGCAACGCTCGCATTTGGCATCGGCACTCACGGCGACCGTGGCAGACAGCGTGTCGCCCGCGGCCAGCGCCAGCACCGAGGTGATGAAGACAAACTTGGCGTCTTTTCCCAAGCTTTGCAACAAGGCCAGGTCTTGCGGGTTGGCGTGCACGGTGACATTGGCTTGCAAGGAGGAGCCGACTTGGCCTTCGGCGCGCACGGTTTCAATGTCTTTGTTGACCAGGTCGCGGATCTCGCGGATGCGGCCCCACTTGGCCAGCAACTCGGTGTTGACGGTGCCCAAATCGATAAAGGTTTCCAAGAAGATGGACTCCGAGTTGCCGATCGCGCCCCAGGCTTCTTCTGCCGTGAAGCTCAAGAACGGCGCCATCCAGCGCAGCATGGCTTGGGTGATTTGGTAAAGCGCCGTTTGTGCGCTGCGGCGAGCCAGCGACTTGGGCGCGGTGGTGTACAGGCGGTCTTTAAGCACGTCCAAATAAAATGCGCCCAAGTCTTCTGAGCAATACAGCTGCAGCTTGGATACCACGGGGTGGAACTCGTAGGCATCAAAGTGGGCGCGGATGTCGGCTTGCAATTGTGCGGCGCGAGACAAGGCGTACTGGTCGATCTCCAGCAGGTCGTCAAAGGCCACGGTGTCGGTGGCCGGGTCAAAGTCGCTGACGTTGGCCATCAAGAAACGCAAGGTGTTGCGGATGCGGCGGTAGGCGTCGACCACGCGGGCCAAGATTTTGTCGTCGATATTCAAGTCGCCCGAGTAGTCGGTGGACGCGACCCACAGGCGCACGATTTCGGCGCCCATTTTGTCGGTCACTTCTTGCGGTGCCACGGTGTTGCCCAGGCTCTTGCTCATCTTGCGGCCTTGGCCATCTGTGGCAAAGCCGTGGGTCAATAGGCCTTTGTAGGGCGCGCGATCGTACAAGGCGCAGCCCAGCAGCAAGGAGCTGTGGAACCAGCCGCGATGCTGGTCATGGCCTTCCAAATACAAGTCGGCTTCGGGGCTTGAATTGTCTGCTGAAGTGTGGAAGGGCGCTCGATCGTAAGCGTCTTTGTGGCTGCCGCGTAGCACGTGCTGGAAGGTCGAGCCCGAGTCGAACCAGACTTCCAAAATGTCGGTGCTCTTGCTGTAACTGGCGGCGTCGTCACCGGGCTGGTTCAGGATGTCTTCGGTGGTCACGCGGCTCCAGGCCTCGATGCCGCCTTGTTCCACGATGTCAGCGGCCTGGTCCAGGATGGCCATGGTGCGTGGGTGCAACTCGCCCGAGTCTTTGTGCAAGAAAAAGGGCACCGGCACGCCCCAAGAGCGTTGGCGCGAGATGCACCAGTCGGGGCGGTTGGCGATCATGTCGCGCAGACGGGTTTTACCGTTCTCAGGGTAGAACTGGGTGTGTTCAATGGCAGCCAAGGCGAGTTGACGCAAAGTCTGTGGCGCTTTGTCCTTGGTGAACACGCCCGGGCCTTCGTCCATGCGGATGAACCACTGGGCCGCTGCGCGGTAGATCACCGGCGTTTTGTGGCGCCAGCAATGCGGGTAGCTGTGGGTGATGGTTTGCGTGGCCATCAAGCGGTCGGCATTTTTCAACGCGTCCAAGATGACCGGCACAGCCTTCCAGATGTGCAGACCGCCGAACAGCGGAAATTCAGCGGCGTAAGCGCCGTTGCCTTGCACCGGGTTCAGGATGTCGTCGTATTTCAGGCCGTTGGCGATGCAGGAGTTAAAGTCATCCACGCCATAAGCCGGCGCGCTGTGCACGATGCCCGTGCCGTCGCCGTCGCTGACGTAATCGGCCAGGTACACGGGCGAGAGGCGTTGGTAACCGGCGTCCACGTTGAAGAGCGGGTGGCGAAAGTTCAGGCCACCGAGTTGTTCGCCCTTGGTCGTGGCCAACACTTGGCCTGAGAGGCCAAAGCGCTCCAGGCATTTGTCCACCAGCGACTCGGCCAGCACCAAACAGCCTTTGTCGGTCTGCACCAGCGCGTAATTCAGTTCGGGGTGGGCGTTCAGCGCCTGGTTGGCCGGGATGGTCCAGGCGGTGGTGGTCCAGATCACGGCAAAGGCGCTCAAACCTTGTGGCAGTGCGGCCAAGCCAAAAGCGGCGGCCAGTTTCGCCGCGTCGTCGGTTTCAAAGGCCACGTCCAGGGTGTCGCTTTTTTTGTCGGCGTATTCGATTTCAAACTCGGCCAAAGATGAGCCGCAGTCGAAGCACCAGTAAACGGGCTTGAGGCCTCGGTACACAAAGCCGCGTTCGATCACGCGTTTGAAGGCGCGGATCTCTCCGGCCTCGTTGGCCGGATCCATGGTGCGGTAAGGCCGCTCCCAGTCGCCCAAGACGCCTAGGCGTTTGAAGTCTTCGCGTTGCTGGTTGATCTGCTCGGCGGCAAAGGCGCGGCTTTTGGCCTGCATGTCGTCACGGGTGAGTTTGCGGCCATGTAATTTTTCAATCGCGTTTTCGATCGGCAAACCGTGGCAGTCCCAGCCGGGAATGTATTGCGCATCAAAGCCCGCCAATTGCTTGGACTTGACGATCATATCTTTCAGCACTTTGTTCAGCGCATGGCCGATGTGCAACTGGCCGTTGGCATAAGGCGGGCCGTCGTGCAGCACAAACAACGGTGCGCCTTGGCGCGCTACGCGCAGGCGCTTGTACAAACCTTCGCTGTTCCAGGTTTGGACCCAGCCCGGCTCGCGCTTGGGCAAGTCGCCCCGCATCGGAAACGGGGTGTCGGGCATGTTCAGGGTGGCGCGGTAATTCGTTTTGGCTTCAGACATGGAAATCCATTAATAAGGGCAGGGCTGTGCAAAGCGCAGCCGAGATCAGCAGGTGGTAACTTTGCGCCGGCGCAGCGCAGAGTCAGAGGCGGGCCAGGGTCAAATTCGGTCGCGGGAGTTTTGACGGTGGGTTTGCCCATGCAGAGACGCAAAGTACGCACGCGCATCGTCACAGTCTTTGGCGATGCCCCGTGTCAGGTCGCTAAAGCTGTCGTACTTGAGTTCGTCGTGTAATTTGTGCAGCAGGTCCACGCTGATGATTTTACCGTACCCCTCTTCGGTACCCCATGAGACGGGCCAGTCAAAGCAATGCGTCTCTAGCAGCACCCGGCCGCCATTGACATCGGTGGGGTCCAGCGAGGGGCGAATGCCCAGGTTGGCCACGCCTGTCAAAGGTGTGGGCGCCAAACCATTCACCTGCACCGCAAAGATGCCGCTGGCCGCAGGCTTCCAGTGCGTAAAGCGCAGGTTCAGGGTGCGAAAGCCATCACCAGCGCCCGATTCGCTGGCTCCCAGCTCGCGCCCGAGCTTGCGCCCATGCACCACATGGCCGCTGATGCTGTAGGGCCGGCCCAGCAGGCGGGCCACCTCCATCATGTCCCCGGTTTTCAAAGCGGCGCGCACCGCCGAGCTGGACACGCGCAGTCCATGCACCTCGTAGCTGTTCATGCGTGCCACATCAAAGCCGCGTTGTTGGCCTGTGGCGTCCAGCAGGGCGTAATCTCCGGCGCGCTGGGCGCCAAAGCGAAAGTCATCGCCCACCAGCACATAGCGTGCACCCAGACCGTGCATCAGAACCTCGTTAATGAAGGCCTGGGGTTGCTGCTGGGCCAGTTTCGCATCAAAGGGCAAGACCACTACCTGGTCGATGCCGCAGCGTTCCAGCTCGGTCAGTTTGTCGCGCAAGGTGGCGATGCGGGCCGGGGCCAAGTCGGGTTTGTGCAACAGGGCTGCGAAATAGTCGCGCGGGTGCGGCTCAAAAGTCATCACGCAGCTCGCCACGCCACGGTGTGCAGCTTCATTTTTCAGCAAAGCCAACATGGCCTGGTGGCCACGGTGCACGCCGTCAAAGTTGCCAATCGTCAGGGCGCACGCCGGGGCGATGCCCGGATGGTTGAAACCGCGAAATACCTTCATACAGGGGTCTGGTTGCCGGGTGACACAACGAAAAGAGCTTCAGTGTTGTCACCAAGTGGTCGTCATTACAGCGTATATTGTGACTTACCCAACGCCTGTCTGGAGTACCGCACGGTACACCGCACGGTGCGGCAGGGCCGTCATGTTTCGAGTCAGTGGTTTTTGTAACTGTTGGATGGAGGCGCCAGTGAAGGTCTTGAAGTTGTCAGCCCAGGGGCTGCCCCAGTCGTGGATCAGTCTGGAGCAAGCGGTCATGTACTACGCCGCAGAAGAGGTGCGTTGGGAGGTTGGGCGTGAAATTGCGGTGTTTCATGGCGGGCATAACGCGATCACAGGCCAGCAATCCATCATCCGCATAAACAGCATCATTGGCACCCGTGGCGTGCCCAAGATCAATCCGTTTGATTTGCGTCCCGGCCTGACCAATGACAAATTGTTTGTCCGTGACCGCAATGTGTGCGCCTACTGTGGTTCGGCATTTCACGAGTCTGAACTCACCCGCGAGCACATCGTGCCTTTCGCCCAAAAGGGCGTGGACACGTGGATGAATGTGGTGACGTCTTGCCGCAGTTGCAATCACCGTAAGAGTCACCGCACACCCGAGCAGGCCGGCATGCCCCTGCTCTACACGCCGTATGTGCCCAGTTTGTGGGAAGACTTTATCTTGCGCAATCGGCGTATTTTGGCCGACCAGATGCAGTTCTTGATGGCCCATGTGCCGCGTTCATCACGGCTGATGGCTTGAAGGTTGAGGTTTTCATCGAAGAAACAGAGCCAAGGTTCAGACCCTGAACTGCGCGGCCTCTAAGCCGCCGAGGGTGATGGACTGTTCAAAGGGTTGACAATGAATCACCATGCGTTGCAGCGTTCGTTCCTTGGCCAAATCGGCCTGGGCGGTGTGGGCTTGGGCCTGAGCTATTCGCCCTGGGCCCTGGCTGAACCTTTCGGGGCGATGCCGGCACGGCTTGGCCAGCACAGGCCGACCCTGCGCCCTTTTGTGTGAGCGAAATCGATGGCGTACGCGCTCTGTGGGATGGGCAGGCGCTGCGCTTTCGCAGTGGCCGTCCCATCGCCGCCCCCGCGTGGTTCAACGCCGCTTGGCCTGCCCAGGCGCTGGATGGTGAATTGTGGATGGGTCGGCGCACTTTTGACCGTTTGTCAGTTGCCGTTTGCCGCACCAGCCCGGATGATGACGAGTGGCGGTCGGTACGCTACATGGTGTTTGACTTGCCGGATCGCACGGTGCGCTTTAACGAACGGCTGAGGCGCATGCGCACCTTGCTGGGCGATGCAAAGGGTCATGGGGCTTGGGTGCAAGCGATCAGGCAGTTTCGTGCGATCGACACCGCTGAATTGAAACAACAATTGGCTGAGGTGGTCGCTGCCGGGGGGCGAAGGCTTGGTGCTGCACCGCGCCGATGCCCTGTGGCAGCCAGGTCGCAGCAATGCGCTACGCAAACTCAAACCGGTGCAGGACGAAGAGGCCCAGGGCGTGGGGCATTTGCCGGGCAAAGGTCGGCTGCAAGGACGACTGGGCGCTTTGCTGGTGTAACTGCCCGATGGTCAGCGTTTCCCTTTGGGCTCTGGCTTGACCGATGCCGAAAGAGAAAAGCCCCCACCGGTGGGGGCTTGGGTCAGTTACCGCTAACGAGACCGTACGCCCTCAGGCCTGCCGCGCTTTGCCACGTTTTGGCGCGTGCGGCCGGCTGAATAAACGCGCAGGTCTCGGCGCATGGGTTTAAGCGAAAACGCCTGCTGTGTCTTGCATGCGTTCAGACACTTCACCCAGTTGGTGCAGGGTGTCGCCCCAGGTCATTTCAAGTTGGGTCAACTTTTTGAAGTAATGGCTCACGATGTACTCGTCCGTCACGCCAATGCCGCCGTGCAATTGCACCGCTTGTTGGCCTACAAAACGCATGGACACGCCCAACTGGTACTTGGCGCGGGCCATGGCGCGACGACGTTCTTCGGTCGGTGCGTTCAGTTTGAGCGTGGCATAAAAGCTCATGGATCGGGCCAGTTCCAGTTGCATTTTCATGTCGGCCACGCGGTGGCGCAGCGCCTGGAAGCTAGAGATCACCACATTGAACTGCTTGCGTGTGTTCATGTACTCGGTGGTGATGGCCATTGTTTTGTCCATCACGCCCACGGCTTCTGAGCACAGGCTGGCGATGCCGATGTCCACCGCGTGTTCCAGTGCCGTCAAGCCATCGCGAGTGAGCAATTGGGCCGGGCTGTTGCTCAGACTCACGTCGGCGGCAGCGCCGCCGTCTTGGGTCACATAAGCTTGGGTGCTCACACCGGTTGCGCTGCGCTCGACCAGAAACATCGCCATGGCGTTGCCGATCATGGCGGGCACCAAGTAAGCATCGGCCTGCGCGCCCACGGGCACGACGTTTTTCGTGCCGCTCAAGGTCCAGGCGCCGGCTGCTTCTTGGGCTTGTGTCGCACAGTTGGCCAGCTTGTAACGGCCTTTGCGTTCCTGGTACGCTAACACCATGAAGGCTTCACCGGAGGCGATGCGGCCGAGCCAGGCGCTTTTGAGCTCGTCGGGGCCATAGCCTTCGAGCACGGCGCTGCAGATCAGGGTTTGGGTCAGTGGCTCCATGACGATGCCACGGCCCAGCTCTTCCATCACCACCATGCCTTCGACCGGGCCCATGCCCATGCCGCCTTGGGCTTCGCTCACATACAAACCCGTCAGGCCTAATTCGGCCATTTCGGTGTACACGGCGCGGTCAAAGCCACCTGCGGCTTCAATGCGGCGGCGGCGCTCAAAGTCGTAGCCCTTGTCCACCCATTTGCGCACGGCGTCGCGCAGTTGTTCTTGGTCGTCAGAAAAATCGAAATCCATTTTGAAATCCTTTTCAGTTCAAGCGCTTCAGCCGAGGACGGTCTGGGCGACGATGTTGCGTTGCACTTCGTTGCTGCCGCCGTAAATGGTGGTCTTGCGCATGTTGAAGTAGTTGGCCGCCAAAGGTGCATTCGCCACTTCGTCGCCTGGGAAGTTGCCTTGCCAGCCGGCGTCCATGGCTTCAAAGATGAATGGCAGGCTGTAGGGTCCAGCCGCCAGCATCATCAACTCCGTGTAGCGCTGCTGGATTTCGCTGCCCTTGATCTTCAAGAGGCCGGCAATGTCCAGTGAATTCTTGCCCGACTTTTCAGCAGACAACACCCGCAAGACCAGCATTTCCAGGGCCACGATGTCGACTTCGAGCTTGGCGATTTCGTCACGGAAACGCAGGTCGTCGTACACGCCTTCGGCTTTGGCGATGCGTTTCAAACGCTCCAGCTCGCGTTTGGCGCGGTTCACGTCGGCAATGTTGGTGCGCTCGTGGGCCAGCAGGTGTTTGGCGTAGTTCCAGCCTTTGTTTTCTTCGCCAACCAGGTTCTCTGCTGGCACTTCGACGTTGTCAAACCAGACTTCGTTGACTTCGCATTCGCCGTCGAGCAGCTTGATCGGGCGCACCGTGATGCCCGGGGTCTTCATGTCGATCAGCAAGAACGAAATGCCGGTTTGTGGCTTGCCTTCGTTGCTGGTGCGCACCAGGCAGAAAATCCACTCGCCATATTGGCCCAACGTGGTCCAAGTCTTTTGGCCGTTGACGATGTATTTGTCGCCCACGCGCTCGGCGCGGGTTTTGAGCGAGGCCAGGTCAGAGCCGGAGCCGGGCTCGCTGTAACCCTGGCTCCACCAGACTTCACCGCTGGCGATGCCGGGCAAAAAGCGCTTGTGTTGCTCGGCGTTGCCAAAGGCCATGATCACCGGGGCCACCATCACGGGGCCAAACGGTACCACGCGTGGCGCGCCCGCCAGAGCGCATTCCTCTTCAAACAGGTGTTTTTGAATGGCGTTCCAACCCGGGCCGCCAAACTGCGTGGGCCAACCCCAACCGAGCCAGCCTTTTTTGCCCAAAATCTTGGCCCAGCGCTGCATGTCGTCGCGCGTCAGGCGCATGGCGGCATGCACTTTTTGGGAAATGTCGGCGGGTAAATTGTCTTTGACCCAAGTGCGAATTTCGTCGCGAAACGCGAGTTCTTCGGGGGTGAATGCCAAATCCATGGGGAGTCTCTCTGAGAAAAGCCTGTGGCGAAATACCCCAGCGAAAGCTCGGGCGGAAAGTGAAGGACAATTTATAGCACGACCGTGCGGAAATGCCCTGTCCTTGGTGTGACAAAACGAATTATTAAGTACTTTTTTGGGGCTGTGCATGGGCAGGGATAATGCCCTCTTCATGAAAAATATTGTGATTTTGATTTCGGGCTCGGGCTCAAACATGGCCGCCATCGTGCAAACCTCGGTTCAGCGTCGTTGGGCTGAACGCTTCGGCGTGCGCATCGCGGCTGTGGTGAGTAACCGCGCCGATGCGCCGGGTCTGGCCTACGCCATGGCGCAGGGCATTGCGGTGGCGGTGTTGGACCACAAGGCTTACCCCACGCGTGAAGCTTTTGATGCCGCATTGCAGGCCCACATTGAAGGCTACGAGCCGATGTTGGTAGTGTTGGCGGGTTTCATGCGCATCCTCTCGGCTGATTTTGTAAGCCACTTTGCGGGTCGCTTGATTAATATTCACCCTTCGCTGCTGCCGGCTTTCAGCGGACTGAATACGCACCAGCGGGCCATCGAGAGGGGCTGCCAGTTTGCGGGTGCCACGGTGCACCAGGTGACCGTCGATCTGGACCATGGCCCGATCTTGGCGCAAGCGGTGGTACCGGTGCTGCTAGGCGACACGGCCGCCTCGTTGGCCGCACGCGTCTTGACCCAGGAGCATTTGCTCTACCCCCAGGCGATTGAGGACTTGTTAAGCCTTGCGCATTCAGTGCCCGGTGGGCACCTCTGACACCCACGTAAAGCGGGGTTGCACCACGCCGTCGATTTCGACCGTTTGGTTGAACATTGCCGCAGGTCGGACCCACAAGCCCTTGTCGCCATAGAGCGCTTGGTACAAGGTCATGGGCTCCAGCGATTCGCTGTGCCGCACGGTGCCTTTGACTTCGTACAACAAATTTTTGTAGTGGCGGTAGATGCCTGGGCGGGTGATGAGCAAGGGAGGCAGGGTTTCGGACATGGGCGCAGACCTTGGTTGAGAGGGACGGTGGGGCGAGAGTGGGACAATAGGGGTTATGCATCCTAAAGCCCTTCTTGATGCCTGCGCCGAACTGGTCAGGCTGACGCTCCAATTTGAACATCCTGCCGACTCTGTCGTCTCGCGTTTTTTCCGTGAACACCGCCAACTGGGCCCCCGCGAACGCGCCACCTTGGCTGAGACCGCCTACAACGTCTTGCGCCACAAACTTCGTTTCGAATACCTCGCCCGCTCGGGCAGCGGCGCCAAAGAGCGCCGCCTGGCGATTTTGGGTTTCCACGCGCCGCGCGACTTTTTGTACGGTGCCATCACCGAGACCGAAAAAACCTGGTTGGAGGGTTGTGACCGCGTCAAGCCTGAAGAGTTCTTGGAGCGCCATAGCCACAATTTGCCCGAGTGGATGGTCGAGCCCCTCAAGGCGCAATTGGGCAGTGACTTTTGGCCGCTGGTGGAGAGCTTGGGTCAAAGCGCCTCTTTGGATTTGCGCGTCAATGCCTTGCACGACAAACGCGCCGATGTGCAAAAAGAATTGAAGGCGGTCGGTATTGTGACCACGCCCACACCGTATTCCCCCTGGGGGCTGCGCACCGAGAGCAAGCCCGCGCTGACCAAGCTGGATGTTTTTGTGCGAGGCGCCATTGAGGTGCAAGACGAAGGCTCGCAGTTGCTGGCGCTGCTCTTGGATGCCCACCGCGGCGAAATGGTGGTGGACTTTTGTGCGGGTGCGGGTGGCAAGACCTTGGCGATTGGCGCGAGCATGCGCAACACCGGACGCTTGTATGCGTTTGACGTGTCGGGTCACCGTTTGGACGCACTCAAGCCCCGTTTGGCGCGCAGCCAATTGTCCAACGTACATCCTGCAGCGATTGCACACGAGCGCGATGACCGCATCAAACGACTGGCCGGCAAGATCGACCGGGTGCTGGTCGATGCGCCATGCTCTGGCTTGGGTACCCTGCGCCGCAACCCCGATTTGAAATGGCGCCAAACGCCCAAGGCCTTGGAGGAATTGACCGTCAAGCAGTTGGCGATTTTGCAAAGCGCGGCCCGTTTGCTCAAACCCGGTGGCCGTTTGGTCTACGCCACTTGCAGCTTGCTCATGCAAGAGAACGAAGCCATTGCGCAGGCCTTTACGCAGGCGAATCCTGAGTTTGAGGTATTGGGTGCTGGCGCCGAGTTGGAGCGCTTGAAAGTGCCCAATGCGGCCTCCTTGTGCAGCGGTGATCAGGCCGAGTTTTTACGCTTGTGGCCGCACCGTCATGGCACCGATGGATTTTTTGCGGCCCTTTGGGTTAAGAAATAAATTTGTCACCGCTGAATGAAAGCCCTTGACTGAGAAAGTACTGTCTTTTTGGATGCCAAAAACTTAAAATCCAAGGATTGCCTGTAACAGGTGTTTCGAAAGACAGAATTGATGTTGTTACCCGACTGGGCCGTGCTGAACGCGGCAATCGAATGGCTGGCTCATGGCTTGCTGAATCTCTCTTGGTTGCAGGTGTTGGTGGTGACTTTGGTGTTTACCCACATCACGATTGCAGGCGTCACGATTTATCTGCACCGTCATTCAGCGCACCGCGCGTTGGACTTGCATCCCATCGTTTCCCATTTCTTCCGTTTTTGGCTTTGGCTGACCACCGGTCAGGTGACCAAAGAGTGGACCGCGATTCACCGCAAGCACCACGCCAAATGCGAGCAGGCCGAAGATCCGCACAGTCCGCATGTGTACGGCATCAAGACCGTGCTGTTCACGGGCGCTGAGTTGTACCGCAAGGAAGCCAAGAATCAGGAAACCCTGGACCGCTACGGCCACGGCACCCCTGACGACTGGATGGAACGCAACGTGTACACCCGCTACTCATGGCAAGGTGTGGCGCTGATGCTGATCATCAACCTGGCCTTGTTTGGCGCTTTGGGTTTGACGGTCTGGGCTGTGCAAATGATGTGGATCCCGATCACGGCGGCCGGCATCATCAATGGCGCTGCGCATTACTGGGGCTACCGCAATTTTGAAGCGCATGACGCCAGCACCAACATCTCGCCTTGGGGCATCATCATCGGCGGTGAAGAGTTGCATAACAACCACCACACCTACCCCACGTCGGCCAAATTGTCGGTCAAGCCTTACGAGTTCGACATCGGCTGGATGTACATCACGATCTTGCAGTCCATGGGTTTGGCCAAAGTGAAGAAGACACCGCCTAAGCTGGCCTACGGAGAAGTTCGCCCTGTGGCCGACGAGAAGACCTTGGAGGCTTTGATTGCCAACCGCTACGAAGTGATGGCCGGGTATGCCCGCCAGATGCGCGGGGTGTTTCTTCAAGAAGTGTCATCGGCCAAGGTGGATGACCATGTGATCAAGATCGCATCGCGCTGGTTTCACCGCGACAGCGAGAAGGTGCCGGCCGACGCTGTGTCATTGCTCAGCCAAACCCGCGCGGCTTACCCGGTGCTGGACAAGATGGTGGTGATGCGTGAGGAGTTGGCGCAAATTTGGCTCAACACCTCGCACACCCGCGAGCAGTTGGCTGCCGACTTGCAGGCCTGGTGCCGTCGCGCTGAAGAAAGTGGCATTGCCGCCTTGCGTGATTTCTCGATGCAACTGCGTGCTGTTGCCGTGAAGACGGCTTAATTGTCAGTGTGAGTGTCAGGGCGCCGCGGGTGACCGGGGCCTGCCCGGACTCAGACGCGCTTCGCTTTGCGACATCGTCCGAACAGGCCCCGGTCACCCGCGGCATGTAGGCGTTGAATCCAGACCTTCCTTTCAAGCACCCATAAAAAAACCGCTGAGATTCAGCGGTTTTTTTATGAGGAATCACAGGTCCAAGACCTGTGAAATCAAATTGAATTACTTCAGCTTGATTTCTTTGTATTCCACATGCTTGCGAGCTTTAGGGTCGAACTTCATGATCGACATTTTCTCGGGCATTGTTTTCTTGTTTTTGCTGGTCGTGTAAAAGTGACCAGTACCAGCTGTAGATTCCAGCTTGATTTTTTCGCGTCCGCCTTTGGTTGCCATGGTGTGTAGCTCCTGTTATGGGTTTAAGCTTGACCGCGTGAACGCAAATCTGCGAGCACGGCATCAATACCGTTTTTGTCGATCAGGCGCAGAGCGGCGCTGGACACGCGCAGGCGCACCCAACGGTTTTCGGTCTCAACCCAGAAACGGCGATATTGCAGGTTCGGCAAGA
>CANGDZ010000006.1 GCA_947452785.1 Comamonadaceae bacterium
GACAAACAGTTATGCTTGATGACCATAGCGAGTTGGTCCCACTCCTTCCCATCCCGAACAGGACAGTGAAACGACTCAGCGCCGATGATAGTGCGGATTCCCGTGTGAAAGTAGGACATCGTCAGGCTTGTATATGAAAAACGCCTCATCTGTTGATGGGGCGTTTTTTTTTGCTTCATCGACAAGTCGATTACAGCGTCCGCTCAGATATCGCGCAATACACTGCCGTCGATTTCCAGGGCTTGGCTCTTGATGAGCTCGGCCAAGATCATATCGAGCCATTCGGCATAGGGTTGGCCAAAAGCGTGTGTTTCTTGTAAAAGTCGCAGGTATTGGTTTTTTTCAGCCCAGGCCATAAACATGACCTTGTCTATTTGATGCCACTCCAACAGTTTGAATTTGATCAATACCTTGGCGCCATAGCGAGCATGCTTTTCAGGGTTGCGGGTAAAGGCCGTTAATTTCTGCCGTGCAACTTCAAGTGCCTTTGCACAGTCTCTAAACGGTGCGCCGTGACCGGGAATGACGAGCATGGGATTGAGAGATTCGATCAAGTCCAGTGTTTGTGCCACTTCATGAAAAGCCGCAACACCTTCCAGTTCGGGAAAAACGACGCCAAATCCATGTTGCCATAACGCATCTGCAGAAATCAATGTCCGCTTCACGGGGTCGAACAAAATAACAGAGTGCGGGTCATGACCCGGCGCCGAATGGATTTGCCATGTCAAGCCCGCCAATCGGATCTCTGAGCCCGGTTGCAGAAGTCCTTGAAAGTGAAACCGAGGACATTCTTGGCCGGTTGGCGCGTAGCTTAAAGCGGCATCATCCCATTGAGCCACGGCCGATGCATGACCCGGAGGAATCCAAGTTTGTAGATCGGCATAGGCATTTTGAAGGGCATGATTGCCACCGCAGTGGTCACTGTGTAAATGGGTATTCAGCAAGAGGTCCAGGGGCCTGCCGTTGAGGGCCCTTTGAAGCAGAGCCAGGGTTTGTGGCGCATGAGTCACATAGCCACTGTCAATCAGTACTGCAGATTCCTCATCCATTAAAAGAATGTTGTTGGCTGATAGCCAACCACGTTCAAAAACCTGCAGTCCTTGTGGCTGTGGCGTGAGTCTGTTGGTGCTGGAAATGGGACTCACTTGTTTCGCAATTCGCGGCGCAGAATTTTGCCCACGTTGGTCTTAGGCAATTCATCGCGGAACTCAATGTATTTTGGTCGTTTGTAGCCTGTCAAATTGGCATGGCAAAAACTGTTCAACGTGTCCTCCGTCAACAAGGGGTCGTTGCGCACCACAAAAATCTTGATCGCCTCACCTTGCATGGCATCCGCAATGCCGACGGCCGCGCATTCCACAACCCCTGGGCAGGTGGAGATCACATTCTCCAACTCGTTCGGGAACACATTGAAGCCACTGACAATGATCATGTCCTTTTTGCGGTCCACAATTTTAAAACGCCCATTCGCTTGCATGATGCCGATATCGCCGGTGCGCATGAAACCATCCGCGGTGAACGCTTTGGCCGTTTCTTCGGGTTGTTTGTAATAGCCCGTCATCACATTGGGGCCGCGAATGCAAATTTCACCGGCTTCACCTTGCGCTAAAGTAATCCCCTCGTCATCCTTGATGGCCAGTTCGATGCTTGGCAATGGAAAACCAATATCGCCGCTGAAAGTTTTTTGCGTCACGGGGTTGTTGCTGCCAATGGCGCAGGTTTCGCTCATGCCCCAGCCTTCAATCATGGAACTGCCCGTGGCTGTTTGCCAATTTTGTGCGGTGCCCTCCGAAGCCGCCATGCCACCAGCCTGCGTTAAGCGCAAATTGGAGAAGTCAATGGTCTTGAACAGAGGGTGCATCATCAGCGCATTGAACAAGGTATTCACACCCGGCAGGATGTGGAAGGGGCGCTTTTTCAATACTGCAATGAATTTGCCAAAATCGCGCGGATTGGGAATGAGTGTCATGTGTGAGCCTTGGCGGATCGCCAGCAAACACAAGGTCAATGCAAAGATGTGATAAAGCGGCAAGGCGGCAATGCTGTTGACTTTACGTAAATCACCGACATCGCTGATGGCGGGAGTGAACCAAGCTTCCGCTTGCAGCATGGCGGCCACTATATTGCGGTGCGTCAAAACGGCACCCTTGGACAGGCCCGTCGTGCCGCCGGTGTATTGCAAAAATGCAATGTCATCCAAATTCTGAGCAGTTGATTTGAGTGGGCGACGTTGTCCTTGAGCGAGGGCCGTTTTAAAGGCCGTGACAATGCGGTCGTTGGACAATGAAATCTCAAAAGGTGGTACCAATTTAGCCAAGTGCCGAACCGCAAACGTCATCCAACGCCCGTAGAAAGCGCCCAATAAATCCCCCAACGAGGTCATCACAACGTTTTGAATGGCCGTATGTTCGATCACTTCGGCCAAGGTATGCGCAAAATTTTCAAGGATCACAATCGTGGTCGCGCCTGAATCCGTGAGTTGATGCTCCAACTCGCGCGCGGTGTACAGAGGATTGACGTTCACGCAGGTGTAGCCCGCACGCAAGACCGCTGCCATCGTTACGGCAAACTGTGGCAAATTGGGCAACATGATGGCAATGCGAGAACCCGGCGCGAGGCCTTGGCTTTGAAACCAACTGCCCAAGGCGGCTGACAAGTTGTCCAATTCACCATAACTCATCCAGCGGTCCATGCACACAGAAAATGGACTTTCGCTATGGGTCTTGAAAGACTGCTCCATCAACTGAGTCAATGAGGTGTATTGCTCAGGGTGAATGTCGTGCGCGACGCCTTCAGGGTAGTGCTCAAGCCAAATTTTTTCCATGAAAATCTCCTTTAACTTTGGATTGTGCGCGAGTGTCTGCACGAGGGTAATCGGGCAATCCCCGAGCCAATGGGGGAAAGGTCTCAGAGGCGACTGTTGAACAAAAGGCTTTCCTTGTGCTAAAGCAAAACTGCTTCAAAGAATAGTGAGAGAATAAGTACAAACCCTTACCTCTCATTCAAGGCATGAACCACCCTCAATCCGCTAAATATCAGCATTCGCGCAGTTGGTGGCGCGATGCTTTATTGCGTCTGACGGGGACCGCGCCTTTGCGCCGACGTCATTCATGGATTCCGATCCGCAAACTCTCGCCACGTCATCGGGTGAAAATTCTTCAGCATTTGGTTCGACTTGCCCCGCAAGACCGCTACCTGCGATTTGGCTACCCGGCCAACGACGAGCAAATCGGCCGTTATGTGGACGGGCTCAATTTTGTTCGTGACGAAATTTACGGCGTGTTCAACCGACGCTTAGAGTTGGTCGCCATGGCCCACTTGGCTTTTTCCATTGACCCGCAATGGTCTACCTGCGCGGAGTTCGGCGTCTCGGTGTTGTCGCATAGTCGTGGCAAGGGCTTGGGTGCCAAATTGTTTGACCATGCTGTGGTCCATGCCCGTAACGAGGGGGTGCACATGCTGTTCATTCACGCATTGAGTGAAAATTCGGCCATGCTCAATATCGCGCGCCATGCCGGCGCCCGAGTTGAGCGAGACGGTAGCGAAAGCGAGGCTTACCTGCACTTGCCAGCGGCCACGTTGGACAGTCGCATGAATCAAATCGTGAATGCGCAAATGTCTGAAATGGACTACCAATTAAAGGCCAAAGCCCAGCAGTTTCGTGGCATCTTGCAGGTTTTGCAGGAGATCCGGCAAGGCGTCAGGCAGGCGCGGCATCATCACCCTCACGAGCCCGAGGATCTGTGATTTTTCATCTTGCGTTCAACCGCAGATGGGATCCAGTATCCTACGGGGGTATTCACAACCGCATGTCCTGCAACCATTGACTGTGTCCGACCCGCACCTTGCGCGCCATTCCGAACGTATTGACAAACGCACGTTCCTGCAAAAACTCGCCGAATTTATTCATCCCGGACCCGACTCGACGGACGAATTGATCGCCACACTCGCTGATGCCGAGCACCACCACATCATCAACAACGAAAGCCGGCTCATGCTCGAAGGCGTGATCCGCATGGCCGACATGACCGCTGGCGATGTCATGGTGGCCGCGCCTCGCATGGACTTGCTGTCGATTGATGCGCCTTTTGATGAGCTGCTGCACCAAGTGATCGAGACGGCACATTCCCGATTCCCCGTGCACGAGGGCGATCGAGAAAACATCATTGGTATTTTGATGGCCAAGGACTTGCTGAAATTGCAGCGCGCCCCGGAGTTGAATATTCGTGCCCTGTTACGTCCCGCGGTGTTTGTCCCTGAGAGCAAGGGACTGAACGACTTGTTGCGGCAGTTTCGCGACAACCGTAACCATTTGGCTATCGTCATTGACGAGTTTGGCCGTACCGCCGGTTTGATCACCATCGAAGATGTGCTGGAGCAAATCGTGGGTGAAATCGAAGACGAGTTCGACATCGTCGACGATGAGGGCGATATTTTTGGTCTGCCCGACAAGAGCTTTCGTGTCAGCGGCGATACGGCCGTTGAGCGGGTGGCCGAGGCTTTTGGCGTACGCTTGACGCCCGACAAAGAAGATGAAAGCAGTTACGACTTTGACACCATCGGCGGCCTGATCGCCCACGCGATGGGTCACGTGCCCAAGCGCGGTGAGCGCCATACCCTGGCCGGTTTAGATTTCGTGGTCCTGCACACCAAGGGCGGTGCCGTGCGCTGGTTCAAAGTCTCGCCCGTCACCCCGTTGCCCAAGCCCTGATGTTCGAGTCCGTGCGCCAGAGTTTGACTTCGCGCAGGATTCAAGTTCTTGTGGCACTGCTGGCCGGTGCCGGACAAGCGGCATCCCTGGCCGACGCTACGGGACAAGCGCATGGCGCCCTTCAAATTCTGTGCATGGCCATTTTGTGCGCCCTGTTGCTGGTCGAGCACAGCCAGATGGATGGGCAAGTCACTGATCTCAAAAGGCTGTGGCTTCGGGGCTTTCGCGTGGGTTGGTGGTTTGCCTCGGGTTGGCTGTGCGCCACTTTCTGGTGGCTCTACATCTCTATGCATATGTATGGCGGCATGCCCAGCTTTTTGGCCGCCGCCGCTGTGGCGGCCTTGGCCGGTGCGTTGGCGCTGTTCTACGCCGCAGCCTGTGGCGTGTGGCTGATGCTCATGCAGGGCGTGACCGGATCGGCCTTGTGGTGGCGTGGCAGTCTGTGTTTTGCCAGTGTCTGGACTTTGGCTGAACTCATGCGCGGCCAATGGTTCACCGGTTTTCCATGGGGAGCGATCGGTTATGCGCATGTGGACAGTGGGCTGCAGGGCTACGCCGTGTGGGTCGGCGTCTATGGTGTCGGCGCCCTGGCTGCGGCAAGCGCCATGGCTTTGAGCGTGTGGCTGTTTCGGCCCTTGCCTTGGCGCAGCAGCCTCACTTTGGGCTTGATCGGTAGCGCGTTGCTCTGCGCGCCTTGGGCGTGGCAGCAGTTTCGCGGCGACTGGACTCAGAGCGCGGGGCTGGCCCAGGTGCGGTTGCTTCAAGGCAATATCGCGCAGGACGAGAAATTCATCCCCGGCAAAGGCTTGCAAGAGGCCCTCATTTGGTATGGCGCGCGCTTGCAAGACAACCAGGCCCCCTTGGTGATTGCCCCCGAAACAGCCATTCCTTTGTTGCCGACCAGTTTGCCTCAGGGTTATTGGGCGCAGTTGACGCAGCGCTACGCTGAACATCCCGGCCAACTCGCCTTGGTGGGCATGCCCATGGGCAGTTACGAAGCCGGGTACAGCAATGCGGTGATCAGCCTGGGCGGGGCACTGGCGCCGGCGTACCGCTACGACAAACACCATCTGGTACCTTTTGGCGAATTCATTCCGCCGCTGTTTCAATGGTTTATCGATCTCATGCACATTCCGCTGGGTGATTTTCGGCGTGGTGCTGTGCGTCAGCCTGCCCTGGCGTGGCAGAACCAGCGTTTGGCGCCGAATATTTGTTACGAAGATTTATTTGGCGAAGAGTTGGCGGCCGCCTTGTTGCCTAGCGGGCCGAATAGCCCCGGCCTTGCGTCAGACGAAACCCCGACTGCCCTGGTCAATGTCAGCAACATCGCCTGGTTTGGCGACACCATCGCTATTGATCAGCATTTGAATATTTCACGCATGCGTGCCATCGAGTTGCAGCGCCCCATGCTGCGCGCCACCAACACCGGTGCTACCGCCATCATCAACCACCAGGGACGGGTTCAGGCACAGTTGGCGCGTCACACCCGGGGCGAATTGACGGGGCAATTTGAAGGGCGCAGCGGCCTCACGCCCTATGCTTGGTGGGCCGGGCATTGGGGCTTGAAGCCTTTGTGGGCGCTGTGTCTGTGCGTGTGCGCTTGGGCGTGGCGCGCACAAGCCTCAAAACAGCGCGGCAAAGCCCCGGTTGCGCCGTAAAATGGCAGGTTGTCGGCTGGATGCGGCGCATGACTTGATTCAAGCCCACCCCGTCGCCCTTCTTTTACCTTCTGGCCACGCGCCTTTGAAAGTGCAAGGCCCCCGCTCATGTTGACCTTTCAGCAAATCATTCTCAAATTGCAGCAGTACTGGGACGCCCAGGGCTGCGCCTTGCTCCAGCCCTACGACATGGAAGTCGGTGCCGGCACCAGCCACACCGCCACGTTTTTGCGCGCCATTGGCCCCGAGCCGTGGAAAGCCGCCTATGTGCAGCCCAGCCGTCGCCCCAAAGACGGCCGCTATGGCGAGAACCCGAACCGTTTGCAGCACTACTATCAATACCAGGTGGTTTTGAAGCCCGCACCCAGCAACATTTTGGAGCTGTACCTGGGCTCGCTCGAGGCGCTGGGTTTTGACTTGAAAAAGAACGACATTCGCTTTGTCGAAGACGACTGGGAAAACCCCACGCTGGGCGCCTGGGGCCTGGGCTGGGAAGTCTGGCTCAACGGCATGGAGGTCACGCAGTTCACCTACTTTCAGCAAGTGGGCGGCATCGACTGCAAACCCATCACCGGTGAGATCACCTACGGCCTGGAGCGTCTGGCCATGTATTTGCAGGGCGTGGACAACGTCTACAACCTGAAGTGGACCGACACCCTGAGCTATGGCGACGTGTACCTGCAAAACGAGCAGGAACAGTCGGCCTATAACTTTGAGCATTCGGATGCCGACTTCTTGTTCGTCGCCTTCAGCGCTCACGAAAAGCAGGCACAAAACCTGATTGTCAAGCAACTGGCTCTGCCCGCCTACGAGCAGGTGCTCAAGGCCGCGCACACTTTTAATTTACTGGACGCGCGTGGCGCGATCAGCGTGACGGAGCGCGCTGCCTACATCGGCCGCATCCGCAACCTGGCGCGCAGCGTGGCGCAGAGTTATTACGAAAGCCGCGAACGTCTGGACTTCCCGATGGCCCCGCGTGAATGGGTTGCCCAAATGCCCAAGAAAGCCGCGTGAGCAAGATCATGACAACACAAAACTTACTCGTTGAACTGTTTGTAGAAGAACTGCCACCCAAGGTGCTGAACAAGCTGGGTGAATCCTTTGCAGGCACCTTGATGGAACAACTGCGCGCCCAAGGCCTGGCAGGCGCCGAGTCGCAAGTCACCGCTTTCGCCTCGCCCCGCCGCCTGGCCGCCCATGTGACCGGCGTGCTGGCGCAAGCCGCCGACAAGGCCGTGCAGCAAAAGCTGATGCCTGTGGCCGTCGGCCTGGACGCCGCTGGCAACGCCAGTCCTGCCTTGCTCAAAAAGCTGCAAGCGCTGGGCGCTGACGTCAGCGATCCCGCGGCAGCCGTGGCGGCTTTGAAGCGCGCGCCTGACGGCAAAGGTGAAGCCTTGTATTACGACAGCGTAGTCAAAGGTGCTTCGCTGCACGTGGGCCTGCAAAAGGCGCTGGAAGAAGCGCTGGCCAAGCTGCCTATCCCGAAGGTCATGCAGTACCAACTGGAGACCGACTGTGAGCTGCCGGGTTGGTCGAGCGTGAATTTTGTGCGCCCCGCGCACAGCCTGATTGCCCTGTACGGCGCCGCCGTGGTGCCGATCAAAGCGCTGGGCCTGACGGCCGGCAACAGCACGCAAGGCCACCGCTTTGAAGCCAAAGTCTCGCCACTGGTGCTGACGCATGCCGACCAGTACGATCAAGTCTTGAAAACTGACGGCGCTGTGATCGCCAGCTTTGCCGAGCGCCGCGCCGAGATCGTGCGCCAACTGCAAGCTGCCGCTGCCAAAGTTGGCGGCGGTGTGAGCCCGATCGAAGACGACGCCTTGCTGGACGAAGTCACTGCCTTGGTCGAGCGCCCCAATGTGTTGATCTGCGAATTTGAAAAGCAGTTTCTCGACGTGCCGCAAGAGTGCCTGATTTTGACCATGAAGGCGAACCAAAAATACTTCCCGCTGCTGGACGCTGCAGGCAAGTTGACACACCAGTTTTTGGTGGTCAGCAACATCACGCCTGACGATGCATCGGCCGTGATCGGTGGCAACGAGCGTGTGGTGCGCCCGCGCCTGGCAGACGCGAAATTCTTCTTTGACCAGGACCGCAAAAAGACGCTCGAATCGCGCGTCGAAGGCCTGTCCAAGGTCGTGTATCACAACAAGCTGGGCACGCAAGGCGAGCGAATGGCACGCGTTTGTGCCATTGCTCATGCCATTGGCCTGCAACTGGGCGGTGACGCCTTGGCGCAGCAGGCCGAGTTGGCCGCACGTCTGGCCAAGACCGATTTGCTGACCGACATGGTGGGCGAATTCCCGGAGCTGCAAGGCATCATGGGTACGTACTACGCCAAGAACGACGGCCTGAGCGACGCCGTGGCCAATGCCATTGGCGACCACTACCGGCCGCGTTTTGCGGGTGACGAGTTGCCCAGCAACGACATCGGTGTGGTCGTGGCCTTGGCCGACAAGCTGGAAACGCTGGTCGGCATGTTTGGCATTGGCAATGTGCCCACGGGTGACAAAGACCCGTTTGCGCTGCGCCGCCATGCTTTGGGCGTGATCCGCATGCTGATCGAAAAGGACTTGGCCTTGGGGCTGCCCGATTTGTTGGCGCTGTGCATTCCCGTGTTTGGCGACAAGATCACCGACGCCTCCAGCGCGTTGAGCGAATTCATTTACGATCGCCTGTCCGGTAGCTTGCGCGAGCAAGGTTTCAGCGCCCAAGAGGTCGATGCCGTGATGGCGCTGCGCCCTGCACGCCTGGGCCAACTCGACCATTGCCTGTCCGCGGTGCGCGCTTTTGCCGCCCTGCCCGAAAGCCCGGCGCTGGCCTCCGCCAACAAGCGCATCAGTAACATTTTGAAAAAGGCCGGCGAAGTGGACGCGCATGTGAACCCTTTGCTGCTGCAAGAAGACGCCGAGAAAAACCTCTACGCCGCCATGCAAAAACTACTGCCCGAATCCGAAGCGCAGTTCCAAGCCGGTGACTACACCGCCAGCTTGCAAACCTTGGCCGCGCTGCACTCGCCCGTGGATGCCTTCTTTGACGACGTGATGGTGAATGCCGAAGAAATGGACTTGCGCCTGAACCGCCAGGGCCTGCTCAAGTCGCTGCATGAGGCCATGAACCGCGTGGCCGACTTGTCCCGTTTGGCCGCTTGAGCCTGAACACGCCATGAGCATCAAACTCGTCATTTTGGACCGCGACGGCACGATCAATGTGGACAGTGACGAGTTCATCAAGTCACCCGACGAGTGGCACCCGATCGAGGGCGCACTCGAAGCCATTGGCCGCTTGAACCATGCGGGCTACCACGTGGTGGTGGCCACCAACCAATCGGGCTTGGGCCGTGGTTTGATGGATGTGGCCTCGCTCAACGCGATCCATGCGCAGATGAACAAAGAGCTGGCCAAGGTCGGCGGGCGCATTGATGCTATTTTTTATTGTCCGCATGCCCCCGACGAAGACTGCCTGTGCCGCAAACCCGCGCCGGGCCTGCTCGAACAAATTGGCGAGCGCTATGGCATTACCCTGGACGGCGTGCCCTTTGTTGGCGACAGTTTGCGCGACATGCAAGCGGCGCAGGCCAGCGGTTGCCGTCCGCACCTGGTGCTGACCGGCAAAGCGATGGGCTTGCGAGGTCACACGCTGCCGGGCGATTACCCTGCGCACACCCGCATGCACCAAGATCTGGATGGATTTGTCACCGACTGGTTGACTGCAGCGGCCACCTCGTCTGCAGCCCTCTGAGGCCTAGGAACTGAAACCATGAACCTGATTCGATCCGTTCTTCATGTGCTGTGGTTGATCATCACGGTGATCCCTTGGGCGCTGTTTGTGGTGGTGTTTTCATACTTCGCCAGCAGCACCCGCATTTACTGGTGGTGTGCCGGTTGGCTGCGCATGGCGGTGCAAAGCGGCACTTTTATTTTGGGCATTCAAAATCGCGTGACGGGCATGGAAAATTTGCCCCAAGGCGCCAAAGACCCTGCCGTCTTGCTGGTCAAACACCAGTCGACTTGGGAGACCTTTGTCATGCCCGCCTTGATGCCGCACCCTTTGGCCTATGTATTTAAAAAGGAGTTGCTGCGCGTCCCCTTTTTTGGCTGGGCCATGGCACGCATGGACATGATCCACATCGACCGCGGACAGCGCTCGCAAGCTTTTGCCAAGGTGGTGACTCAGGGCAAACGCCTGATGGGCGAGGGCGTGTGGGTCATCATGTTTCCTGAAGGCACCCGCATTCCACGCGGTCAGGTGGGACAGTACAAAACGGGCGGTACCCGCCTGGCGATTGAAGCCGGTGTGCCGGTGATTCCGATTGCGGTGACTTCGGCCAAATGCTGGCCAACCAAGGCCTTTATCAAAAAGCCGGGGGTGGTCGACATCTCGATTGGCAAACCGATTCCCAGTTTCGGGCGTGAGCCCGATGAGTTGATGCAAGAAGTGCAAGCCTGGATCGAGGCCGAAATGCGCCGCCTCGACCCCGAGGCCTACGCCTGAAGGCGGGGCACCATGCGTTCACCGTTTCAGTTCGTTCTGGACCTGTTCGACACTGAACCGCCCTTAGTCGTTGCACCGCCCCACCGGTCCACGCAGCGACCTGTGGCACCTCAGGCCGAACCGATGCCGGTGCCTGCCGCGCCTGCACAGTCTCTGACCGAAGCCTTGGGGTCTGTGCAGTTTGCGCACCCCCAGGCCAATCGCGCCGTGGTGTTTCAGGGCGTGCACATCGCTTATGCCTTTGCCCGTGCCAAGCGCAAAACCATTGGTTTCAGCATCGGGCCGGATGGCCTGGTGGTGCGTGCGCCCAAGTGGGTTTCGCTCAAAGAGGTGGACGCGGCTTTGCACGAAAAAAGTGTCTGGATATTGCGCAAGCTGACCGAATCCCAAGAGCGGCATCAGCAAGATACGCACAGCCGGATCGCCTGGCAAGATGGGACACTGTTCCCTTATTTGGGGCGGCAGGTCCTGCTGCGCATTGACCCAGCGCAAGGCAGTGCCCAGTTGGTTTCGGGAGATCCGGAGGTCTTGCGCATTGGGGTTTCGGGCCAGGCCAGTGACGTGCAAATCAGGGACTGTGTGCAGGCTTGGTTGATGCGCCAGGCTCGCAGTTTATTTGAGGTGCGGCTGAATCACTTTGCGCCCTTGGTGGGGGTGCAGTGGAAAAAACTCAGCCTGTCCAATGCCGGCACACGCTGGGGCAGCGCGCGGGTGGACGGGGCGATTCGGCTCAATTGGAGACTGATTCATTTGAGTCTGGGTGAGATCGACTACGTGGTGGCCCATGAGTTGTCGCATTTGCGGGTCATGAACCACAGCGCCCAGTTTTGGGACACCGTGCGCTCGGTCATGCCCGATTACGCCGAGCGGCGCCAGCGCTTGAAAAAAGAGACCCTGGCCGACTGGTAATCAGATCGCGCGAAAGCGGTAGACCCCATCGGCGTCCACCACGCGCTTGACTTGCCCGTTGCGCCACAACACATGCAAATGCGCCACGGCCTCACCCATGGCGAAGGTGGTTTGATGAAAGTTCAGTTCACGCTTGAACAAAATCGGCAAGCTCTCGTGTGCGTTCAGGGGCCGCTCTTGGCAGCCGGCCAGCAGCTCGGCCAAGCGCTCTTGGTGGTGTGCTTGCAATTGCGCAATCCGAGTGTGCAAGCCCTTGAACGGGCGCCCGTGGGAAGGCAGCACCAACGTGTCGTCTGGCAAGTCGCCAAAAGCCTCCAGCGAGCTCAAAAACTGTTGCAAGGCATTACCTTCAGGCTCTTGGGCATAGACGCTCACGTTGGTGGAGATTTTGGGCAGCACCATGTCGCCGCTGATCAGCACGCCCGTCGCTTCGCAATACAGCGCCATGTGTTCTGGTGAATGACCGTATCCGGCAATGCAGCGCCAACTGTGGCCGCCCATGGTGAAGCGGCTCGCGCCCATCAAGCGGTGGTAGCTGGCCGGAACCTGCGGCACCATGCCGCTGTAATAACCCATGCGGGCCTTCACATCGCGCATGTCGCTGGGGTCGGACCAGCCGTGGCGTGCAAAAAACGCTTGCGTGAAATCCCCGCCAAAGTTGGACAGGCCATGGGTGGCCATTTGGGCGGCTTGGTATTCGGTGCTGCTCATCCACAAGGGCGCTTGCCACTGCTCGCACATCCAGTGGGCCGAGCCCATGTGATCGGGGTGCATATGGGTCACCAGCACACGCAAAATGGGCAGCCCTTGCAAGGCCGAGGCAAACACCTGATGCCAAGCTTGATGCGTGTCTTCGTTGTGGATGCCGCAGTCCACCACCGTCCAGCCCGCGCGCGGGCCTTCGGGCCCCTCCATCTCATCACGCACCAACCAGAGGTTGATGTGGTCCAGCGCAAACGGCAGTGCCATGCGCACCCACAACAGGCCGGGCGCCACTTCGAGCACGCTGCCCGTGGCCGGCAATTGCTCGGCCAAAGGGAAGCTCAGTGCGGATTCAAGCGTGGCCGAGTGAGGCGGGGCAGAGCTCATGGTGTCCTTGGAATTCGGTCGGTAATCGGTTAGCATTCACACAGAGTTGACGTTAACGTAAACGTCAATATTCATGCATTCTAGGCACACCGCGGTACACCCGACTGTCGCCGGCGTGCGATGTCCAGATTCACCCAATCCCTTTATGGCCAACACCTATTCCATCAGTGACCTGTCCAAAGAGTTTGATCTGACCACCCGTGCGATCCGTTTTTACGAAGACATGGGTTTGTTGGAGCCCGCGCGCTCAGGCCCGGGTGGGCGCATTCGCGTGTATTCGGCACGCGATCGCACGCGGCTCAAACTCACTTTGCGCGCCAAACGGCTGGGCCTGTCCCTGACCGAGGCCAAGGACCTGATCGACATGTACGACAGCCCGCGCGATACCGGACCGCAACTGAAAAAATTCTTAGTGGTCTTGGCCGTACACCGTCAGCAACTGGAGTCGCAGTGGGCCGACCTGCAAGCCACCATCGACGAGGTCAAAACCCACGAGAAAGAAGCACGGGCCATGCTGGCCCGGGCCGATAAAGCGGTCGTCAAAAAATAAATGCGACCGCCCCACGCTGAGCGAACGGCTCATGGCGCATGAAATTGATGCATGAAATTGATTGACGTTTACGTAAACGTCAATTAAAGTGACGGCTTCACGATGGCCGTCTTCAACCCAAAAATCAACCCATGAGCGCTTTCGCTGTCCCTTCCGCTTTGTTTGAGCGCATTGACCAGAGCTTCCAGCGCCAAGGCATGATGCAGCACCTGCAAGCACGTCTGCTGCGCGTTGAGCCCGGTTGTGTGGCGCTGGCGCTGGCCTTCAGCGACAAAGTCACCCAGCAGCAAGGGGGCTTCCATGGCGGAGCCATGGGCGCGCTGGCCGACATAGCCGGCGGCTATGCCGCTTTGACCGTTCTGCCCGAGGGCATGGAGGTGGTGACGGTGGAGTACAAAATCAATTTTCTCAGCAGCTTCCAAGGCGGCGAGCTGCGCGCCACGGGCAAAGTGCTCAAGGCGGGCAAACGGATCGTCGTGACCAGCGCTGAAGTGGTGCATATCGATGCGCAGGGCAAAACCTCGCCGTGCGCGGTGATGCAGCAAACCCTGATGCCCGTGCCCCAAACGTATTAAACCCAACGACCCGATTCAAGGAGACCCCCCATGAACAATTTACCCGGCCTGAACTTTCAATTGGGTGAAGACATCGACGCCCTGCGTGATGCGGTGCGCGAATTCGCGCAAGCGGAGATCGCTCCGCGCGCGGCCAAAATCGATCGCAGCGACCAGTTTCCGATGGACCTGTGGCGCAAGATGGGTGACTTGGGCGTGCTGGGCATCACCGTGGGTGAGGAATACGGCGGCGCCAACATGGGCTACTTGGCGCATATGATCGCCATGGAAGAAATTTCCCGTGCCAGCGCTTCGGTCGGCCTGTCGTATGGCGCGCACTCCAACCTGTGTGTGAACCAGATCAAGCGCAACGGCACAACCGAGCAGCGCGCCAAATACCTGCCCAAGCTGATCAGCGGCGAGCATGTGGGCGCCTTGGCCATGAGTGAGCCCGGCGCGGGCTCCGACGTGCTGAGCATGAAGCTCAAGGCCGAAGACAAAGGCGGTTACTACCTGCTGAACGGCAACAAAATGTGGATCACCAACGGGCCTGATGCCGATACCCTGGTGGTCTACGCTAAGAGCGAGCCCGAATTGGGTGCGCGCGGCGTCACGGCCTTCTTGATCGAAAAGGGCATGCCCGGTTTCAGTATCGCGCAAAAACTCGACAAGCTGGGCATGCGCGGTAGCCACACCGGCGAGTTGGTGTTCAACAACGTGGAAGTGCCCGTCGAGAACATCCTGGGCGGACTGAACAACGGCGCCAAGGTGCTGATGAGTGGCCTCGATTACGAACGCGCAGTGCTCACCGGTGGCCCGTTGGGCATCATGCAGTCGGTGATGGACAACGTCATTCCGTACATTCACGACCGCAAGCAGTTTGGTCAAAGCATCGGCGAGTTCCAACTCATCCAAGGCAAAGTGGCCGACATGTACACCGTGCTGCAAGCCGGGCGCTCGTTTGCCTACACCGTGGCGAAGAACCTTGATTTGCTGGGCACCGAGCATGTGCGCCAAGTGCGCAAAGACTGCGCCTCGGTGATTTTGTGGACGGCCGAAAAAGCCACTTGGATGGCCGGAGAAGGCGTGCAGATTTTTGGTGGCAATGGCTACATCAACGAATACCCGCTGGGCCGCTTGTGGCGCGACGCCAAGTTGTACGAGATTGGCGCGGGCACCAGCGAGATTCGCCGCATGCTGATTGGGCGCGAATTGTTTTCCGAAACTTGCTGAGGTTTTAGCGCCACTGCGACAATGGCCCCATGAGCAACTCACTTCAGCACCTTTTTGACAATAACCGGTCTTGGGCTGCACGCATGCAGCAAGAGAACCCGGCCTATTTCAGCCGTTTGGCCAACCAGCAAAATCCCAGGTACCTGTGGATCGGTTGTTCCGACAGCCGCGTGCCGGCCAACCAGATCACCGGACTGGACCCGGGCGAAGTGTTTGTGCACCGCAACGTGGCCAATGTGGTGGTGCATTCGGACCTGAACGCCTTGTCGGTGATTCAGTACGCGGTCGACGCGCTCAAGGTCGAGCACATCATGGTGGTGGGCCATTACGGTTGTGGCGGCGTGCTGGCCGCGACGCGTGGCACCCGCGTGGGCCTAGCCGATAACTGGTTGCGCCATGTGCAAGACGTGCGCTTGCGCCACCGCCAACGCCTCAACCACTTGCCGCAAGCCGAGCTCGAATCGGTCATGTGCGAGATGAATGTGATTGAGCAAGTTGGCAACGTCGCCCTGTCCAACGTCATGCAAGACGCCTGGAGCCGAGGTCAAAAAGTCACCGTCCATGGCTGGATTTACGGCCTGGAAGACGGCCTGGTCAAAGACCTGGGCGTCAGCATGACCGGCGCACAAGAGGTGGTGAACGTGTTCCGCCGCGCCTTCAAACGCTATCCCCGAGGCTGACCCTTTGCGGGTCGGTTTTAACTTTCATTGAACAGGAGAAATTGAATGTCCGACCCCATCGTTATCGTCAGTGCAGCCCGCACCCCCATGGGCAGTTTTCAAAGCGACTTCGCCAGCTTGGCCGCCCATGATCTGGGCGGCGCTGCCATCAAGGCGGCGGTTGAGCGTGCAGGCCTGAACTCACAATTCACCCCTGAGTTGGTCACCGAAGTGCTGTTTGGCAACTGCCTTATGGCCGGCCAAGGCCAGGCTCCGGCGCGTCAAGCGGCCTTCAAGGGTGGCTTGCCCAAGAGCGCTGGCGCGGTGACGTTGTCAAAAATGTGCGGCTCAGGCATGCGCGCAGCCATGTTCGCGCATGACATGCTGATCGCTGGCTCGCACGACGTGCTGGTGGCTGGCGGCATGGAGAGCATGACCAACGCGCCTTATTTGATGCTCAAAGGCCGCGGCGGTTACCGCATGGGCCACGACAAAATTTACGACCACATGATGCTCGACGGCCTGGAAGACGCCTACGAAGCTGGCCGCAGCATGGGCACCTTTGGTGAAGACTGCGCCGCCAAATACAGCTTTACCCGCGCCGAGCAAGACCACTTTGCCACTACCAGCGTGCAGCGCGCCAAGGCCGCTACCGAGTCGGGTGCTTTTGCTGCCGAGATCACGCCTGTGACCGTGAAGGACCGTAGCGGTGAGCGCGTGGTGTCCATCGACGAAGGCCCCGGCAAAGTCAAGCTCGACAAGATCACCAGTCTCAAGCCGGCTTTCAAAAAAGACGGCACCATCACCGCGGCCAGCAGCTCGTCGATCAACGACGGCGCTGCCGCCATGGTGCTGATGCGTGAGAGCACGGCCGCCAAACTCGGCTGCGTGCCGCTGGCCCGTATCGTCAGCCATGCGACCCACGCGCAAGAGCCTGAATGGTTCGCCACCGCACCGGTCGGCGCCACGCAAAAAGCCCTAGCCAAAGCCGGGTGGAAAGTGGAAGACGTGGACCTGTGGGAAGTCAACGAAGCCTTTGCTGTGGTGCCCATGGCACTGATGAAAGAGCTGGGTGTGCCGCACGAGAAAGTCAACGTCAATGGCGGCGCTTGTGCCTTGGGACACCCCATTGGCGCCTCCGGTGCGCGCATCATGGTGACCTTGATTCATGCGCTCAAAGCGCGAGGCTTGAAAAAAGGCCTGGCCACGCTGTGCATCGGCGGCGGCGAAGCCACCGCTGTGGCGCTGGAATTGCTTTAAATCATGCCCACCGCTTTGCTGATCGGGGCCTCGCGAGGCATTGGCCTGGAGCTGGCGCGCCAGTACCTGGATGACGGCTGGCGCGTGATCGCTACCGCTAGGAGCGACGAAGGTCTGGCGCGGCTCAAAGCCTTGGGCGCAGAAACCTTGCGCCTGGATGTGGCTCAGCCCGCCAGTAACAGCGGGTTGGCTTGGCAGCTGGACGGTGAAAAAATCGACTTGGCCATTTATGTGGCGGGTGCCATAGACCGCAACAGCGCCAGTACCCCACCCACCCGCGACAGTTTTGATACGGTGATGCACACCAATGTGATGGGGGCGATGCAAGTCCTTCCCCAGATCGTACCTATGGTGCAAGAAACGCAAGGCGTGATCGCCTGCATCAGCTCAGTGATGGGCAGTCTGCAAGACACCTCCAGCGGCAATGCGGCGTTGTACCGCGTGAGCAAGGTGGCGCTGAACATGGTGGTGCGTTGCACGCAAGCCGAGCAGCCTCTCATCACGGTGTTGGCCATCCATCCCGGCTGGGTGCAGACCGAGATGGGCGGCGCGCAGGCACCCCTCACGCCCGCGCAAAGCGCCACCAGTCTGCGCCAGACGCTGAACACTGTTCTTGAATCTCGCGATCCTAAATTCAAGGGCGCATTTTTGAACCACGACGGCACGCCCCTGCCGTGGTGAACTGATAACGAAAGAGAGCCATGCTGCTGACCCCCGACCAGGAAATGATTCGCGAAGCCGTTCGTGACTTTGCGCAGCGAGAACTGTGGCCGCAAGCCGCAGCGTGGGACAAGCAACACCACTTTCCTAAAGACGTGCACAAAGGCCTGGCCGAGCTGGGTGCGTATGGCATTTGCGTTCCCGAAGAACTGGGCGGCGCGGGTCTCGACTACGTCACGCTGGCGCTTGTGCTGGAAGAAATTGCCGCCGGCGACGGCGGCACCAGCACCGTGATCAGCGTGACCAACTGCCCTGTGAACGCCATCTTGATGATGTACGGCAACGCCGCGCAAAAAGAGCAGTGGCTGCGCCCTCTGGCCCAAGGCCAAATGCTCGGCGCGTTCTGCCTGACCGAGCCGCATGTGGGCTCGGACGCCTCGGCCCTGCGGACCACGGCTGTGAAAGACGGCAACGACTACGTCATCAACGGCGTCAAGCAATTCATCACCAGCGGCCAAAACGGCGACGTGGCCATCGTCATTGCTGTGACCGACAAGGGCGCCGGCAAGAAGGGCATGAGCGCTTTCTTGGTGCCCACCAGCGCCCCCGGCTACGTGGTGGCCAGGCTCGAAGACAAGCTGGGTCAACACAGCAGCGACACGGCGCAAATCAATTTTGACGACTGCCGCATCCCGGCCGAAAATCGGATTGGCCAGGAAGGTGAGGGCTACAAGATTGCCCTGTCGGCGCTGGAGGGCGGGCGCATTGGCATTGCCGCGCAAAGCCTGGGCATGGCGCGCAGCGCTTTCGAGGTGGCCGTCGACTACGCCAAGCAGCGCGAAAGCTTTGGCACGCCCATCTTCAATCACCAGGCCGTGGGTTTTCGCTTGGCCGATTGCGCCACGCAACTCGAAGCCGCACGCCAACTGATCTGGCACGCCGCCAGCCTGCGCGATGCGGGTCGGCCTTGCTTGAAAGAAGCGGCCATGGCCAAGCTGTTTGCCAGCGAAATGGCTGAGAAGGTGTGTTCTGTTGCTATTCAAACATTGGGCGGTTACGGCTATGTGAGCGACTTTCCGGTCGAGCGCATCTACCGAGATGTGCGCGTGTGCCAGATCTACGAAGGCACGAGCGACGTGCAGAAAATCATCATTCAGCGCGCGCTGTAAACAGTGGCTGTAGCGCCTTGCCCTTGTGGACGCAAGACTGTCAGAGGCCAGCCCTTGGCTTTTGACGACTGTTGTGGCCCGTACCATACAGGCCAACCCGCCCCCGATGCAGAGCGCCTGATGCGTTCACGCTATAGCGCCTTTGTGCACGGCAATGTGCCTTACTTGCTGGCCACTTGGCACGCTAGCCAACGACCGGCCACTTTAGAGATCGACATGGCTGCGCAATGGCTGGGGCTGGAGATCAAGCAACACCGCAGCACCGGTCCGGAGCGCGCCGAGGTGGAGTTTGTGGCCCGTTTTCGCGTGGCAGGTCGCGCCGTACGGCAGCATGAACGCAGCCGCTTTGTACGCGAAGACGGACACTGGTTTTACGTCGACGGCGACGTGCTTTAAGCGAACTCGATTCCACCCGTATCATTCCCGCATGAACTTTGAAGCTATTTTGTTTGACTGCGACGGCGTGCTGGTCGACAGCGAGTCCCTCACCTGCGGCGTGTTGCGAGATATGTTTGAAGAGCAAGGCTGGCGCATGAGCCTGGCCGAGTGCATGCAACGCTTTGTAGGCCATACGGTCAAAAGCCAGCGCGACACCATTGAAGCCAAAACCGGGCAGCCCCTCACCGACGCCTGGCTGCAAGAATTTTTTGAGCGACGCAATGTGCGATTGCAAGCCAGCATCACCGCCATCGAAGGCGTGCATGAGGCCGTGGCGCACTTGCATGCACACTGCCAAGGCCGCATCGCGGTGGCCTCTGGCGCGGATCGCTTCAAAGTTGAGATGATGCTCAAACAAGTGGGGTTGCATGGCTTCTTTGAAGGCCGGATTTTCAGCGGTCACGAAATGCCGCGCAGCAAACCGCACCCCGATGTGTATCTGGCCGCCGCAGCCCATTTGCAGATCGAACCGGCGCGTTGCTTGGTGATCGAAGACACCACGGTGGGCATCACCGCCGGTGTGGCCGCCGGTGCCACTGTGTGGGCCTATGCAGCGCCACCTGCGGCGCATGAACCGCTGGTGCAAGCGGGCGCGCAGCGGGTGTTCACCGGCATGCACGAGTTGCGCTTGGCCTGAGGTTTGGCCTGAGTCGACCGGAGAGCTTGATGTACATCAAGCTCTCCGCAAGGCGCTGGGCGCCTGCAAGCCCAGCGCAAGCCTAAAGCAAGGCCCAAGGCGTGCAATGGGGGATTGAAAGAAAGCCGCCTTACCATGCCCAGTGCGTTTAATTTTTCGCTGTCCCCTTTTGATGCCTTGACGCCCGAGCAGCAAGGCCGCTTGCGCAGCAGCATCGACATCGCTTATTACCCCGAAGGCACCGTGGTGCTTGAAGCCGGTGCACCCACCCCCTGTCTTTGGGTCAATATCAAAGGCTTTGTCACGCAGATGGAGGGCGACGAGACCATCGCCATCCATGGCCCCGAGGATGTGTGGGACGGCCGCGCCTTGGTGGCGGGGCGCTCCAACCACCGCTTTGTCGCCAGTGAGGAGTTGATCGCCTACCAGTTGCCGCGTGAAACGGTGATGGCTTTGATTGCCGAGAACTCCACCTTTGGCGCCTTGTTGTTTTCCGACTTGGGTCAGAAACTGTTGGCCGCCGCCGGACGGTCCAGCGCGCACGAGTTGCGCTCGCTTTCCTTGTCACGGGTCGACGAAGCCTTTTTGCGTCCGGCCCATGTGGTCGCTGCCGATCTGGATGTGTTGGCCACCGTGCGCCTGATGCGCGAAAAAGGCGTGGGCGCCGTGTTGGTTGAAGACCCGCAACAGACTCCCCCTGCTCTGGGCATCTTCACCCAAGCGGGCTTGCAACGCGCTGTGCTGGACGGCCGACCCCTGGCTCACATGCCCGTGCGCGAATGGTCGCGCTTCGAATTGATCCAAGTGCGACCTTCAGATCAAATGGGCGAAGTGCTGGCTCTGCTGACCCGGCACCGCATTCACCGCGTGGTGGTGGCCGAAGGCAAGCAGATTCTGGGTTTGCTGGAGGCCCTGGACGTCTTCAGTTTCTTGTCCAACCATTCTCATTTGATCGCGCTGCAGATCGATGCAGCGCCAGACATCGACGCCTTGGTGCGCGCCGCGCAGCATATTCCGCGCATGATCACCAGCTTGTACCGCAGCGGCACGCGGGTGGGTCTGGTGGCGCGCTTGGTGCAGGACTTGCAAGCGCGATTGTTCGACCGCACCTGGCAACTGATTGCCCCGGCGCAATTGGTGCAGAACAGCTGTTTGTTTGTGATGGGCAGCGAAGGACGCGGAGAGCAGTTACTCAAAACCGACCAAGACAACGCGCTGGTTTGGCGCGCGGGTTACGAGCCCCCCGCCGATCTGGCCGACATTTGCGATCGGTTTTCTGCCGCGCTGGCGCAGTTTGGTTACCCGCCTTGCCCCGGCGGCATCATGGTCAGTCAAACGGCATGGCGCAAATCGGCGACCGACTTTGCAGACGAAATTCGGCATTGGTTGCTGATGCCCGATGCCACGGCCTTGATGAACTTGGCAATTTTTTTAGATGCGCATGCAGTCTCTGGTGATGCGACATTGCTGGCGCAATTGCAACAAGTCGCGCGCAACAGCGCCACCCACAGCGACGCCTTGCTGGCTCGCTTTGCGGTCGCGATCGACGCCTTTGGCAGCAGCCAAGGCTGGTGGAACCGATTGCTGCACTTGGGCGAAGTCCCCACCGGGGTGAACTTGAAGAAAGAGGGTATTTTCCCGCTGGTGCATGGGGTGCGCAGTTTGGCATTTCAGGCCGGCTTGAGCGAGACCAATACCGTGGCCCGGCTCGACGCGCTCGCGGCCAAAGGGGTGATCAGCGCCACGCAGGCCGGTGACTGGGCCCAATGCTTGCACTTTCTCATGGGCATTAAATTGCAGGCGGGCTTGTCGGAGATGGAGCGTGAGCAGCCTGTGTCGGGCATTGTCGATGTGAACCGTTTAACGACACTCGACCGCGATTTGCTGAAGGACGCCTTGGCCGTGGTGCGGCAGTTCAAAGCCTTTTTACGCCTGCATTTTCGACTGGACGTGCTGTGAGTGCTGGACTGGTGAGCTCCTCATGGTTGGCCTTGCGCAAGCGCTGGCTGCTGTATCACCTCGGGTTGCCCGAGTTTGCTTTTGTGCTCGATCCACCACCGCCGGGGGAATGGGTCTCGCTGGACTGCGAAACCACAGGACTCAAGGTGGGCACCGACGAGATCGTTTCAATCGGCGCGGTGCGCATCGTTGGCGACCGCATCTTGGCCAGCGAAAAGTTTGAGGTCTTGGTGCGGCCCGAGGGCAAGGTCTCAGCGCAAAGCATTCGCATTCACCGCTTGCGCGAAAAAGACGTGGCCGACGGCCTGCCTGTGGACGAGGCGGTCAAGCGCTTGCTGTACTTCATCGGCTCACGCCCCTTGGTGGGGTACTACCTGGAGTTTGATGTGGCGATGCTCGACCGTGTGGTGTTTCCGATGCTCGGCTGGGGTTTGCCGCAAGCGCAGATTGAGGTCTCGGCGCTGTATCACAGCTACAAAATGCGCCAACTCAACGCGCTGCAGCGCCAGTCCCCAGACATCGATTTGCGACTGGTGACCTTGATGAACGATTTGGGCCTGCCGCTGCGCGAGGCGCACGACCCGGTCAATGACGCGGTGATGGCCGGCTTGGCGTTCATCAAACTGCGGCACCTTTTATCGGCGTGACGGCGCTTTGACAGCGCGTTGCGCCGGCGCTTGACGCACACGAAAAAAAACCGGGCAAATTTACCCGGTTTTTTCATGGCAGATCAGCTCAGTGACCCGATGCGCCCGATGCGCCCAAACCGGTTTCTGAACGCACTTGCTGCGTTTCAAAAGCGGCGCGCTCTTTGTTGGCTTGCTCGCTGTTGTCCAGAACGGAGAACAGCCACACGCCGACGAAGCCCACGGTCATGGAGAACAGTGCAGGCGAGCTGTACTGGAACCATGCTGAACCTTTAGGGTAGCCCAGGGTGGCTTCCCACACGGCAGGCGATACGATCGTCAGGCCGACGGAGGAAATCAGTCCCAAGAAACCGCCGGTCACCGCGCCGCGGGTGGTACAGCCTTTCCACAACATGGAGAGGAACAACACCGGGAAGTTGGCCGAGGCGGCAATCGCAAAAGCCAGGGACACCATGAAGGCGATGTTTTGCTTTTCAAACGCAATGCCCAAGGCCACGGCCACAATGCCCAGCGCCACGGTGGTGTAGCGCGAAACACGCAACTCAGCCGCGCTGTCAGCGTTGCCCTTCTTGAAGACGGTGGCGTACAGATCGTGCGAGACAGCCGATGCGCCTGACAAAGTCAAGCCAGCCACCACAGCCAAGATGGTCGCGAACGCCACGGCCGAGATGAAGCCGAAGAACACATCGCCGCCGACCACTTTGGCCACTAGCACCGCCGCCATGTTGGCTGTGCCGGCACCGCCGTTGATGATGCCCTTGGCGGTGTCTGCCATTTCGGGGTTGGTCAGCACCAGGGTCATGGCACCGAAGCCAATGATGAATATCAGCACATAGAAGTAGCCGATCCAGGTGGTCGCCCAGAACACGGATTTGCGCGCTTCTTTGGCGTTAGGCACGGTGAAGAAGCGCATCAAGATGTGCGGCAAACCAGCGGTACCGAACATCAAGGCCATACCGAATGAAATGGCAGAGATTGGGTCCTTGATGAAGCCCCCAGGGCCCATGATGGACAGGCCGGCGAGGGCCGCATCTTCAGGGCTCTTGCCGGCGTTGGCGGCAATGGCGGTCTTCACGGCCACACCTTTGGCAAACAAGGCTTCAGGGCTGAAGTTGAACTGCGCCAACACCATGAAGGCCATGAAGCTCACACCGCACAGCAGCATGACGGCTTTGATGATCTGCACCCAGGTGGTGGCAGTCATGCCGCCAAAAAGCACATAGACCATCATCAAGACGCCCACAATCACCACCGCAATCCAGTACTCCAGACCGAACAGCAGTTTGATCAAGGAGCCTGCACCCACCATCTGAGCGATCAGATAAAAGGCCACCACCACCAGCGTGCCGGAAGCAGCAAAAGCGCGGATGGGGGTTTGCTTGAAGCGGTAACCGGCGACGTCAGCAAAAGTGAACTTGCCCAGGTTGCGCAGCTTTTCAGCCATCAAGAAGGTGATCACGGGCCAGCCGACCAAAAAACCGATGGAGTAGATCAAGCCGTCATAGCCCGAGGCCATGACCGCAGCGGAAATGCCCAAAAAGGACGCAGCCGACATGTAGTCGCCCGCAATCGCCAGGCCGTTTTGAAAGCCCGTGATGCCGCCGCCGGCGGTGTAAAAGTCAGCCGCCGATTTGGTTTTAGAAGCGGCCCATTTGGTGATCCACAAGGTGCCGGCGACGAAGATCGCGAACATGCCAATGGCGATCCAGTTGGTGGCTTGCTTGGCCGTCGTGCCCAGGTCTGCGCCCGCCGCGAAGGCCGCGCCGCAGGCGCCCAGCGCCAAGAGGGCGCTCAGAATTTGAAGGGTGCGTTTCATCGTGTTGCGTCCTCAAGGATTTCTTTGGTCAATGTGTCGTATTCACTGTTGGCACGGAACACATAGATGCCCGTGATCACGATGGTGAAAATAATCACGCCCATGCCCAGGGGAATACCCAAGGTGGTGACGCCTTCGCCCAGAGGTTGGGCCAAAAAGGCCTTGTTGAAGGCGATCAGTGCGATGTAGCCGTAGTACACGACCAGCATCAAGATGCTGAGAAACCAGCCAAAGCTGTTGCGCTTGCGACGCAGCAGCGCATATTTGGGATTGTTTTTGATCTTTTCGATCACGGGATCACTCATGGATGTCTCCTAATGGGAGTGGATAAAGGCTCAAGCGCTGGCTGTACATGACCTAGAGGCCGCACAACGGCTTGTGAAAAAATTATCGTTTACCCTACTGACCAAGGACTTACTTCAACAAGATGTTGAAATCCTTGGTTGTAAGTTTGGCGTTGGTTATGCGGCCAGCCCCGCGTTCAAGGCGCAATGTCGTGTGGACTTGCCCTGCGGCACTCTTCGGGTGTTTGCCCGGTCCAAGCCTTGAAGGCGCGTGAGAAACTTTTCTCACTTTGAAAACCAACCTGCGCTGCAATTTGTTTGATCGCTCGGTTGCTGCGCAGCAGCAGTTCTTGCGCTTGCGCTTGGCGCACGCTGTCTTTGAGTTGCTGCAGGCTGGCACCTTCTTCTTTCAGTTGCCGGTGCAAGGTGCGCACCGACAGGTTCAAAAACCGGGCCAAGTCGTCCGCATTGCGGCCTTGCTCGGGGTGCTCGGCCAAAGTTTGGCGCACCTTCTCCACCAAGAGCCGATCACGCCGGTAAGGCCGCACGGTCAGCAGCAAAGCGCGTTGCAGCATGCGTTGCAGCGCCGCCTCGTCGCGGCGCACGGGCAGGCTTAAATATCCGGCATCGAATTGCAAGCTGTGGGTCGGTGCCGTAAATTGGGTGGGGCCGTCAAACAGCAGGCGGTAACTGGCGGCATGGGGCGGCGGCGCAAAACGCAAGGTGGTTTGTCGCAAAGGGATGCGCGAGTCGGTCAACCAACAGGCCACGCCCAGCGCGTTGCGCAGCATGGAAACGACGCCAAACTCTTGCAGCGCGCCCAAGTCGCGGCGTTCTTGCAGTTCCAAATGCGCCACGCCGTCCGATGCGGTGAGCTGCAGATGAATATCGTCGGTGAGCAAGCCGTGGTGTCGGCACCAGCGCTGCAAGGCCAGGCCCAGGGTGGGTGCCGTGAGCGAGGCTCGCACCAACATGCCGTAACTGCCCCAGGGCAGGCGGCGACTGAACCAGCCCAATGCCTCATCGTCCAAGGCCTGCATGGCGGCGGCCGACAGCCATTCCATTTGCAAGGCGGTGATGCGGGCGTCGGCGCGGCTCAGTAAGTTTGGCGCAATTTGTGCCTCAGCCAGTACTGGCTTCGGATCCATGCCCCGCTGCGTAAAGGCCAAAACAATGGCTTGGACAAAGGCCATCGGTGTTTCTGCTCGGGCCGTGGGTGCCAAGGCGAGAGGAGGGTGAGGGAGCGAAGTCATGCCAAATGATTGTGGCACGATTTGCAACCCTACTGGCGCCCCAAGGCGGTGCTTCTGGCTTAAGCTGTGGGCTGTTTGCTGCTCTTGGACGAATTCCCATGCCTGTTTTGCACACCCAACTCAACCCGCGCTCTGCCGACTTTCAGGCCCACGCGGCGGCCATGCGCGGACTGGTCGATGACCTGCGCGCTCACCTGGAACGCATTGCCCAAGGCGGTGGTGATGCACCTCGCGCCAAGCATCTGGCGCGGGGCAAGTTGCTGCCGCGTGACCGCGTGCAAATGCTGCTCGACCCCGGCACGCCTTTCTTAGAAGTGGCCCCTTTGGCGGCCCTGAATATGTACAACAACGACGCGCCCAGCTCGGGCGTGATCGTGGGCATTGGCCGCGTCAGCGGGGTGGACTGCATGATCGTCTGCAACGACGCCACGGTGAAGGGCGGCACCTACTACCCGATGACGGTGAAAAAGCATTTGCGCGCGCAAGAGATCGCGCAGCAAAACCGCTTGCCCTGCATTTATTTGGTGGACTCGGGTGGAGCGAATCTGCCGAATCAGGACGAGGTCTTTCCCGATCGCGACCACTTTGGCCGCATCTTTTTCAACCAAGCCAATATGAGCGCGCTTGGCATTGCACAGATTGCGGTGGTCATGGGCAGTTGCACCGCGGGTGGCGCTTATGTGCCCGCCATGAGCGATGAAACCATCATCGTCAAAAATCAGGGCACCATCTTTTTGGGCGGCCCGCCTTTGGTCAAAGCGGCCACGGGCGAGATCGTCACGGCCGAAGACCTGGGCGGCGGCGATGTGCACACCCGCCTGTCGGGCGTGGCCGATCATCTGGCGCAGAACGATGTACACGCCTTGTCACTGGCGCGCCAGGTGGTGAAGAATTTGAACGCGAAAAAGGCGCCGAACATCGCCACGCATGCACCCGTGGCGCCGCTGTTCGATGCGCAAGAGTTGTATGGCGTGATCCCGACCGACACACGTAAACCTTTTGATGTGCGCGAGATAATTGCCCGCATCGTCGACGGCTCCGAGTTCGATGAGTTCAAATCACGCTTTGGCACCACGCTGGTCTGCGGCTTTGCGCGCATTGAAGGCATGCCGGTGGGCATCATCGCCAACAACGGCATTTTGTTTTCTGAGTCGGCCTTGAAAGGCGCGCACTTCATCGAGTTGTGCTGTCAACGCAAGATCCCGCTGGTTTTTTTGCAGAATATTACCGGCTTCATGGTCGGGCGCAAATACGAAAACGAAGGCATCGCCCGCAACGGCGCCAAGATGGTCACAGCCGTGGCCACGGCGGCGGTGCCCAAGTTCACCATCATCATCGGCGGCAGCTTTGGCGCAGGCAACTACGGCATGTGTGGCCGCGCCTTTAGCCCGCGTTTTTTGTGGATGTGGCCGAACGCCCGCATCTCCGTCATGGGCGGCGAGCAGGCGGCCAGCGTGCTGGCCACGGTCAAGCGCGACGGCATCGAAGGCAAGGGCGGCCAGTGGAGTATGGAAGAAGAAGAAGCCTTCAAAGCCCCGATCAAACAGCAGTACGAAGACCAAGGACACCCCTATTACGCCACCGCCCGCCTGTGGGATGACGGCGTGATCGATCCGGCGGATACGCGCCGCGTGCTGGCGCTGGGGCTGTCGTCTTCGCTCAACGCCCCGATTGCAGAAACTCAGTTTGGCTTGTTCCGCATGTGAAGGGCCATAAATGAAACTGATAGTTGCTCTGATATTGGCATTCTCTGCGCAATGGTTACCTTTCAATTCAATAAGTCAAGAGTTAAGCGCCGCATTGAATGAGGAGGTGCTTTCCATCCCCAAAAAGGGACGATTTTTCACAGTGAATCTTGAGGTCACAATTTTCAAGCCAGCTTTAGAGGGGGTCTTTCCCGTTGTCGTGATAAATCATGGAAAAGCGCTTGGTGATCCCCGCTTTCAGTCGCGCTACCGCCCCACAAATGCTGCGAGATTTTTTTTGCAACGTGGCTATGCCGTTGTTGTTCCGATGCGGCAAGGGTTTTCAAAGTCTGAAGGCGGTTACATCGGTGGAGGGTGCAACGTTGAGAGTAATGGCATAGCTCAAGCAGAAGATGTCAAGGCGGTTATGGATTTTGTGGTTCAGCAATCTTGGTCGGATAAAGAAAAAGTGTTGATTGCTGGTCAATCGCATGGTGGCTGGACGACCTTGGCATTTGGTTCGGAAAACTATCCCGGCGTCCGTGGCCTGGTTAATTTTGCGGGAGGGCTCAAGCAGGAGAGCTGTACAGCTTGGGAGAGCGTCTTGGCTCGCGCCGCCGCTGAGTATGCCAAAACAACTAAGGCTCCATCAATTTGGTTTTACGGTGATAACGACAGTTATTTTTCACCATTCACCTTCAATGGCATGTTTGAGAAATATACGGCGGCGGGTGGCAATGCTCAATTGGTTGCTTTTGGCGTGTTTGAAAATGACGCTCACTCAATGTTCAGTAGCCGTAAAGGAGAGACCATTTGGCAACCTAAGATTGACGCGTTCATGCGTCAGGTCGGATTGCCTGCGGATATCGTCTACCCAAAATTTGCAGGCATTCAACGAATGGCACCACCCGCCCCAACAGATTTTGCGGGTATCAATGATGTTCTAGCCGTCCCTTTCCTTACTGAGAAAGGACGTGAGGGCTACAAAAACTTTTTGACAAAGCAATACCCCAGGGCATTCGCCATCGCCCCGAGTGGACGATGGGCATGGACGGAAATGGGTGATGACCCACTAAAGCGAGCCCTGGATACCTGTCATAAAAACAACAACCAAGTTTGTCGACTGTATGCAGTTGATGATCAAGTGGTTTGGGTAAAGGAGTAAACGTGTCTAATTTTTTCTTGTTCCGCATGTGAAGGAGTAAACCCCATGTACCAAACTCTTGAAATCCAAATCGAACACCACGTCGCAACGGTGTGGATGAATCGCCCTGATGTGCACAACGCATTTGATGAAACCTTGATCGCCGAATTGACGGCGGCCTGCAAGGCCCTCGACAAAGATCCGGCCGTACGCATCGTGGTGCTGGCCGGGCGCGGCAAAAGCTTTTCGGCCGGAGCGGACTTGAATTGGATGAAGCGTGCCGCGCACAACAGCTTGCATGACAACTTGATGGATGCGCGCGCCTTAGCGGGCATGCTGCGCACTTTGTCAGAGATGCACAAGCCGACCATAGCGCGCGTGCAAGGCGCGGCCTTGGGAGGCGGCACCGGCTTGACTGCGGCATGCGATATCGCGATTGCCTCGACCCAAGCGGTGTTCGCCACATCCGAGGTCAAGTTTGGCATCATCCCTTCGGCCATCAGCCCCTATGTGGTGCGGGCCATCGGTGCACGACAAAGTTATCGCTTTTTTCAAACCGCCGAGCGCATTGACGCGCAACGCGCATGCGCCCTGGGCTTGGTGCACGAAGTGGTGGCACCTGAGCAGCTCGACGTCAAGGTGCAAGAAATGGTGCAGGCCCTGCTGCAAGGCGGACCCTTGTCGCAGGCGGCTGCCAAGCAGTTGATCCGCGCGGTGGACGGTCACGCCATCAACGACGATGTGGTCGAAGACACGGCGCAGCGCATTGCGCATTTACGCGCTACGCCAGAGGCCAAAGAAGGCATCTCTGCTTTTCTCGATAAGCGTCAACCTTCGTGGTTGGCTTGAGCTTGGAGTTCCACATGTTTAAAAAAATTCTGATCGCCAACCGTGGCGAAATCGCTTGCCGTGTGGCCGCTACGGCGCGCCGCATGGGCATCCAAACCGTCGCCGTTTATTCCGACGCTGACGCCGGCGCCAAGCATGTGCAAGCCTGTGACGAAGCCGTGCACGTAGGCGGCAGCGCGCCCAAAGACAGCTACCTGCGCTGGGAGCGCATTTTGCAAGCCGCCAAAGACACCGGCGCTGAGGCGGTGCACCCTGGCTACGGTTTTCTGAGTGAGAACGAAGACTTTGCCAAGGCCTGTGCTGCGGCCGGCCTGGTGTTCATTGGACCGCCCGCTTCCGCCATTTTGGCGATGGGCTTGAAGGCCGAATCCAAACGCTTGATGGAAACCGCCGGTGTGCCGCTGGTGCCCGGATACCACGGGGCCGACCAAGATCCCGCATTGCTGCAGCGCGAGGCCGATGTCATAGGTTACCCGGCGCTGATCAAGGCCAGCGCGGGCGGTGGCGGCAAGGGCATGCGGGTGGTGGAAAAGTCCGAAGACTTTGCTGCGGCTTTGGCTTCATGCCAACGCGAAGCCATCAATAGCTTTGGCAGCGATGCGGTGCTGATTGAAAAGTATGTGCAGCGCCCACGCCACATTGAGATTCAAGTGTTTGGTGACACGCACGGCAACTGCGTGTACCTGTTTGAGCGCGACTGCTCGGTGCAGCGTCGCCACCAAAAAGTGTTGGAAGAAGCCCCGGCCCCCGGCATGACCGAAGCCCTGCGTGCGCAAATGGGTGCAGCTGCCGTTGCGGCCGCCAAGGCGGTGAACTATGTGGGCGCGGGCACGGTGGAATTCATTGTCGAGCAAACGGCGTATGACCAACCCGAGTCCATGAAGTTCTTTTTCATGGAAATGAACACGCGACTGCAGGTGGAGCATCCGGTGACCGAAGCCATCACCGGTCTCGATCTGGTGGAGTGGCAACTGCGTGTGGCCAGCGGCGAACCGTTGCCTTTGCAGCAAAGCGAAATCCGCATGACGGGTCACGCCATCGAAGCGCGCATCTGCGCCGAAAACCCTGACAACAATTTCTTGCCCGCCACCGGCATGCTGCAGGTGTACCGTAAACCGCAAGCCAGTAGCTTCGAACGCGCGAACATGAGCGACACAGGCGTCGCGGTCCGCATCGACGACGGCGTGCGCGAGGGCGATACCATTAGCCCTTTTTACGACTCGATGGTGGCCAAGCTGATCGTGCACGGCGACACGCGCGAGCAAGCGCTGGCGAGGCTCGACACCGCTTTGGCGCAAACCCACATCGTCGGCCTGAACACCAATGTGCAGTTCTTGCGCCATGTGGTGCGCTCTGCCTCGTTTGCCACGGCCAAGCTCGATACGGCCTTGATCCCGCGCGAGTCGGCGGTGCTGTTCAAACAAGACACCGTGGGTTTGCAAGCCGCGGCGGCTGCTGTGATTGCCGATGCACTGCAAGCTGAAGTCGCCGCGCAAGGCGCGGACCCGTTCAGTCGCCGTGATGGCTGGCAGTCTCACGGCATCACGCAACGCCGGTTTGAGTTGGAGTACGAAGGACAGCCGGTGCGCGCTGAGTTGCGTTACGAGCGTGCTGGCGTCCTCAGCCTGCAAGTGGGCGAAGCGGCTGCGGCGTCTTTGCAGTTCACCTCCTCAGAGACCTCGCCCAACCCGGGCGGCGGCCTGTGGGTGCAGTTCAACGGCGCGCGCATCCACAGTCAGGTGCACGCACAAGGCGAAGTACGCCATGTGTTTACGCCGCAGGGGGCGGTGCGCATCAGCTTGCTGGACCCACTGGCCCATGCCGGTGAAGCTGCACAAGAAGGCGGACGCTTGACCGCGCCCATGCCGGGCAAGGTGGTGTCGTTTGCCGTCAAGGCGGGCGACCGGGTTTTGGCCGGTCAAGCCCTGGCCGTGATGGAGGCCATGAAAATGGAGCACACCATCGCTGCGCCCCAAGACGGCACCGTGGCCGAGTTGCTGTACGCGCCAGGTGATCAAGTGGCTGAGGGTGCGGAGTTGCTCAAGCTGCTTTGACGCCAAAGACCCGTGCGACAGTGCGGGTGGTGACTTGCTGAGAAAATCTGTTCATGAACATCACCCTCTTTTTCGCCAGCCTGTCGCCCGAGCCTTGGTTGCAAGGCTTGCAACAGGCCTTTCCTGAAGCTACCGTGTCGGCCTGGGTGCCTGGTGCGCCGCCAGCGGACCACGCCATCGTCTGGGCACCGCCCCAGCAATTCATTGACGAGCAGACCGGCCTGCAAACCCTGTTCAATATTGGTGCGGGTGTGGATGCGTTGCTGCAACTGCGTTTGCCGCCCAGTTTGAAAGTGGTGCGCCTGGACGACGCGGGCATGTCGGTGCAAATGGCCGAATACGTGTGCCATGCCGTGATTCGCCATTTTCGCGAATTCGATGGTTACGACACCGACACGCAAGCGGGTAAATGGTCATTTCGCAAACCGCGCAGCCGTGCTGACTTTGCCGTGGGCGTGATGGGCCTGGGCGTGTTGGGCGAGCGTGTGGCCAAGGCCTTGCAAGTGTTTGAGTTTCCGGTCAACGGCTACAGCCGAAGCCCCAAAGAGGTCGCCGGTGTGCGCTGCTTCAGCGGCGCGCAGGCCTTGCCCGATTTTCTAGCCGCAACCCGCGTGCTGGTGAACCTGATGCCGCTCACGCCCGAGACCGAAAACATCTTGAACCAAGCCACGCTGTCGCAACTGCCCAAAGGGGGCTACGTCATCAATGTGGCGCGCGGCAAGCACTTGGTCGAGGACGACCTGATCGAGCTGATTGACAGCGGGCATTTGGCTGGCGCCACGCTGGACGTGTTCCGCACCGAGCCGCTGCCCGTCGACCATCCGTTTTGGCAACACCCGAAAATCACCGTGACCCCGCATACTTCCGCGCGCACCCTGCGCGAAGAAAGCATTGCGCAAATCGTCGGCAAAATCCGGGCCTTGGGCCGGGGCGAGCCGATCCAGGGTCTGGTGGATACTGTGCGTGGTTACTGAACTTCACACCGCTTGAACTCAACACTGTTTACTTATGAATCTGCCTTCCTTTGTCCAACTGATCGACGTCGGCCCGCGTGATGGTCTGCAAAACGAAAAGCAGCCAGTGCCTGCCGCTGTCAAGATCGAGTTGGTGCACCGCCTGCAGGCTGCGGGCCTGAAAGAAATTGAAGTCACCAGTTTCGTCAGCCCCAAGTGGGTGCCGCAAATGGCCGACAACGCGCAAGTTATGGCCGGCATTCAACGCCAGGCCGGTGTGCGCTACTCCGTGCTCACGCCGAATGTGCAAGGCTTTGAAGCGGCATTGAAATCCAAGCCTGACGAGATCGTGGTGTTTGGAGCGGCCAGCGAAGCCTTTAGCCACAAGAACATCAACTGCTCGATCGCTGAGAGCATGGAGCGCTTTGCGCCGGTGGTGCAGGCCGCGCTGGCGGCAGGCATTGCGGTGCGCGGCGCCATGAGCTGCACCGTGGGCTGCCCTTACGAAGGCGATGTGGCGCCCGAGCGTGTGGGCTACTTGGCCGGGCTGATGAAGCAGATTGGCGTGCAGCGCGTGGACGTGGCCGACACAATTGGTGTGGGCACGCCGCTCAAAGTGCAGCGCGCGATTGAAGCCACGCTCGCGCATTTCGATGTGGCCCACATCTGCGGCCACTTTCACGACACCTACGGCCAGGCCCTGGCGAACACGCTGGCGGCGCTGCAGATGGGCGTCTGGAACTTCCAGTCTTCGGTGGCCGGGCTGGGCGGTTGCCCCTATGCCAAGGGCGCGACCGGCAATGTGGCCACCGAAGAGGTGGTGTACTTGCTGCACGGCTTGGGCATCGACACCGGCATCGACTTGGACCGTTTGGTGGATGCGGGCGCTTTCATCAGCGACTTTTTGCAGCGCAAGTCTAACTCGCGTGTGGCCACTGCGGTGCTGAACAAGCGCGCAGGCTGAACCCCATTTCCATGTGCGGCGCTGAACTTCATTCTCTGCCCGATGGCGTGCAACGCGTGGCCGCCGTTCTGCAAGCGGCTGGCCATGCCCATGGCCCGCTCATGCTCGATGGCGCAGCGCGCACCGCCCAGGAAGCGGCTGACGGCTTGCAGGTCGCGCTGGGGCAAGTCGCCAAAAGCGTGATTTTCAAACGCAAGGAAGACGGTGTGGCCGTGCTGGTGGTGACCTCGGGTGATCGGCGGGTGGACGAGAAAAAGATCGCTGCATTGGTGGGCAAGGTCGGTCGCGCCGATGCCGATTTTGTGAAAAGCCAAACCGGCTTCAGTATCGGGGGCGTCTCGCCCGTTGCGCACTTGCATTCACCCGTGACCTTGCTGGACCAAGACTTGTGGCGCTTTGAAATTTTGTGGGCGGCAGCGGGTCATCCGCATGCGGTCTTTTCACTCAGCCCCGATGATTTGCTGCGATTGACCGCCGCGCCGCGCGCCGATGTGGTGCAAACTCCCGTGTTGAGGCCATGAGCCGCCTGCAACGTTTGGCGCAATTGGCGGATCGCGTGTTGTCGGATCCGCAACCGCATGTGCCCTCGCCCTGTGTGTCCATTTGCAGCATGAACCCGGAGAACCAGTGGTGTGAAGGGTGCTTGCGCAGCTTGAGCGAAATTGGCGAGTGGTCGCGCGCCGACGATGCGCAAAAGAGGCAGGTTTGGCGGTTGATTGCTGAGCGCCTCAAAACCCATTAGGAGACGGACATGAAAGACATCACGTTTTATTTTGACTTCATCTCGCCCTATGCTTGGTTGGGTTTTCAAGCGCAGCCTGAAGCCCTGAAAGGCATCAGCCACCAAGTGCATTACAAGCCGGTCTTGTTCGGGGCTTTGCTCAAGCACCACGGCCAACTGGGACCTGCCGAAATCCCGGCCAAGCGCGACTGGACCTACCGCCAAGTGCAATGGTTGGCGCGCCAGCAGGGCACAGACCTGCAAATGCCCGCGGCCCACCCCTTCAATCCCTTGGCGTTGTTGCGTTTGGCCGTGGCCAGCCAAGCCGATGGCTTGCCCAACCGCTTTGTCACCGAGAAGATTTTTCAACACGTGTGGTGTACGGGCGCAGACGCTGCCGATGGTGAGCGTTTGGTGGCGTTGCACGCGCAGTTGGCGTTGGCGCAAGATCCTCAGTCGGCGCAGGTTAAGCAACAACTGCAAAGCTGGACGCAAGAGGCCATGGCTCTGGGTGTGTTTGGCGTGCCCAGTTGGGTGGTGGACGGCAAGGTGTTCTGGGGCCAAGACGCCTTGCCTATGCTGCGTGCCTACCTGCTAGGCGACGACTGGTTCAACGGCTCCGGCTGGCATGGGGTTAGCGACATTGAAGTGGGCATTCGCCGTCAGGGCTGAGCGTCAGTCTCTCGCGGCTGGTCGTGGTCTTGTCGGTTCGAGGGCCCGTCCAGGCGGTTGGCCACCACGGCGTAAATGACCGTAATGGCCAAAAAGACCAGGACACTGCCTTGTGCCGTCATCCAAAAGCTGAAGGGCCAATCACCCCATAAAAAGCTCAGCTCGCGTGCCCAATACACCACGCCAAATGAGGCTGCAGCCCACACCAGCAACAAAGCAGCGGTAAGCCATCGCAAGGGCCTGTAAGCGCTGGAGGTTTGGCTGGACTGGGTGAGCATGGGATGAGCATAACCCTTGCCGCAGCGCTTTTACCCCCTTAAGGCGCGGGCAATGGGCACAGGGGTTTTCCCTTGAAGGGGTGTAAATTTCATGATGCAATAAATCAATCAAGGGTTTCAACTTAAAACGTCAGCCCCTGTTGGTTTCGTGTCAGAAGAAGGTCAGAGGGAACCTCAAAAATCGACGCAAGTCCTTATTTCGAGGCCTCGTTTTTCATTAGGAGACTGCTTTATGGCAACCACCGCACCCCGTCCGATGACGCCTGAAGAGAAGAAGGTGATTTTTGCCTCCTCTCTCGGCACCGTTTTTGAATGGTATGACTTTTACCTGTACGGTTCTTTGGCCGCCATTATTGCCAAGCAATTTTTCAGCGGTTTGGACGAAGGCTCGGCCTTCATCTTTGCCTTGCTGGCTTTTGCGGCAGGTTTCATTGTGCGTCCTTTTGGTGCCATTTTCTTTGGCCGTTTGGGCGACATGATTGGCCGCAAATACACCTTCTTGGTGACCATCTTGATCATGGGCCTGTCGACCTTCATCGTCGGTATTTTGCCCAACTACGCCAGCATCGGTGCAGCCGCACCGGTCATCCTGATTGCATTGCGTCTGTTGCAAGGCCTGGCTTTGGGTGGTGAGTACGGAGGCGCTGCCACCTATGTGGCTGAGCATGCACCTCAGGGCAAGCGTGGCGCTTATACGGCCTGGATTCAGACCACGGCGACCTTGGGCTTGTTCTTGTCCTTGATGGTGATTTTGGGCACCCGTTTGGCCATTGGCGAAGATGCTTTCGCTGATTGGGGCTGGCGCGTGCCGTTCATTGTGTCAATCGCATTGTTGGCCGTGTCGGTCTACATCCGTTTGAGCATGAACGAGTCGCCCGCTTTCGTGAAAATGAAAGCCGAAGGCAAGACCTCCAAAGCGCCTCTGACCGAAGCTTTTGGTCAGTGGAAAAACCTGAAAATCGTGATCTTGGCCCTGATCGGTTTGACCGCAGGTCAAGCGGTGGTCTGGTACACGGGTCAGTTCTATGCCCTGTTCTTCTTGACCCAATCATTAAAGGTGGACGGCGCGACGGCCAACATCATGATTGCAGTGTCCTTGATCATCGGCACACCGTTCTTCATCGTGTTTGGCGCTTGGTCTGACAAGATCGGTCGCAAGCCCATCATTTTGGCGGGTTGCTTGTTGGGTGTGCTCACTTACTTCCCTGTCTTTCAGGCTTTGACCAAAGCGGCCAACCCTGATCTGTATGCCGCACAAGCCAATGCCAAAGTGGTGGTCGCCGCCGACCCGGCAGAATGCTCATTTCAGTTCAACCCAACCGGCACCAAGAAGTTCTCAACCTCTTGCGATGTGGCGAAACAACGTTTGGCTGGCGCTTCGGTGAGCTACTCTAACGAAGTGGCCCCTGCCGGAACTCCTGCCACCATCAAGGTCGGCGAGACCATGGTGAACGTCAAGTACTCGGCTGAAGACATTGCTGCTGCCAAGACCAAGGCTGAAGAAAAGCTGGCCGCCTTGAATGCGGCTGAGCCTAAAGATGCCAAAGCCATTGAAGCCGCCACCAAGTCGGTCAAAGACCTTAGCGGCGAAAAAACAGCGGGCCCTGCCTTGTTGGGTGCCAACCTGGGCGCTGCTTTGAAGGCCGCTGGCTATCCTGTCAAGGCCGACATGGCCAAGTTTGACAAGACGATGGTCATCATCATCCTGACCTACTTGGTGATTTTGGTCACCATGGTGTACGGCCCGATTGCGGCCATGTTGGTGGAAATGTTCCCCACCCGCATCCGCTACACCTCCATGTCCTTGCCTTATCACATTGGTAACGGCTGGTTCGGTGGCTTGCTGCCAACGACCGCCTTCGCCATCGTGGCGCAAACCGGTGACATGTACAACGGTCTGTGGTACCCCATCATCATTGCGGGTGCAACCGTGGTGATCGGTGGCTTGTTCATCAAAGAAACCAAAGACGTGGACATTTACGCAGCTGACTGACCGCGGTTGTAAGCATCCCGAGGCGACTTGGGTGCTAAATTCAAGGCCTTTCCTCTGTGGAGGGCCTTTTTTATTCTTGGAGATCAAACATGTGGAAGATTGCAGTCGCGTTCGCGATTTTTGCTGGCTTGGCTTTGTATGTCATCAGCAAAGGTGGCGACAACTTGGATATGGGGGGTGAAAAGCATGGCGCCGATGCCGTGCAGTCCGAACCTGCCAAAGAGGCCGCACCCGCTGCACCTGCCGCACCGGTCGCACCTGCCAAATAAGCGCTCATTGACTTGAGGCCAAAGCCGCACGCTGTGCGGCTTTTTTCTGGGCCGCACGAGGGAGAAGCCATTCATATGGGTGTTCCGATTGACCTTGCCGCAATCCCGGTGCTGCGCAATGCCTAGAATGTTGGGGCCCACACTCTAAGCAGTACACCATGACCCAAGGTCTCATCCGCATTCGCGGTGCTCGCCAGCACAACCTGAAAAACATCGATCTGGACATTCGCACCGGGGAGTTGACGGTGGTCACCGGGCCCAGCGGTTCGGGCAAATCGAGCCTAGTGTTTGATACGCTGTACGCCGAAGGCCAGCGCCGCTATGTGGAGACCTTCAGCGCCTATGCGCGGCAGTTTCTGGACCGCATGGACAAACCGGCGGTGGACAAGGTCGAGGGCGTGCCCCCGGCCATTGCCATTGATCAGACCAATCCGGTGCGCAGCTCGCGCTCCACCGTGGGCACCATGACCGAGCTGAACGACCACCTCAAGTTGTTGTTTGCGCGCCTGGGTCAGCTGTACGACCGGCAAACCGCACAACCGGTGCAGCACGACACGCCCGAGAGCATTTACGCACAGATGCTGGCGCGCTCCCTGGCGGCGCAAGACCCGCGCGTGGTGGTCACCTTTCCGGTGGAGTTGCCGGCCAACACCAGTGCGGAGCAGGTCGAGCAATGGCTGTCGGCCAGCGGCTTCACCAAGGTGCAGGCCGAACGCGAGGTGGCCACAACCACCGGTCCGCGCAAAGTGCTTGACGTGGTTGCCGACCGCTTTCGACTGGGCACCGCTGACAAAGCCCGCGTGGTCGAGGCCATCGAAACCGCTTTGAAGCGCGGCAGCGGCCGCATCAACGTCTATAAGCTCGCGGCGGACGAAGGGGGTGAAGCCGAACTGTGGCGCTATTCTTCTGGCCTGCATTGCCCTGAGAGCGATCTGCGCTATCCCGAGCCGCTGCCCTCCATGTTCTCGTTCAACTCGGCGCTAGGGGCCTGCGAAACCTGCCGGGGTTTTGGCCGGGTGATTGGGGTCGACTATGGCCTGGTAATTCCCAACGACAAACTTACCTTGCGCGCCGGGGTGATTAAAACCATCCAGACCCCGGCTTGGAAAGAGACCCAAGACGACCTGATGCGCCACGCCGAGACGGCTGGCATTCCACGCGACACGCCTTGGAGCAAACTCACGCCCGAGCAGCAGCACTGGGTGATTCAGGGCTCGCCCAACTGGACAGGCAAGTGGAACCAGCAGTGGTACGGCATCAAGCGCTTTTTTGAATACCTGGAAACCAAGTCCTACAAGATGCACATTCGCGTGCTCTTGTCCAAATACCGCAGCTACACGCCGTGCGGCGCTTGTGGTGGCGCGCGCCTGAAGACCGATAGCTTGATCTGGCGCATGGGTAGCCTGGAAGACGCCAACGCGGTGTTGCCCGCCGCGCAGCGTTTCATGCCTCAAGGTGTGGGTTGGACGCGGGCGCAGCTCGAAGCCTTGCCGGGTTTGAGCCTGCACGATTTGATGCTGATGCCGCTGGACCGCCTGCGCCGCTTTTTTGACGGCATGTCGCGCACCGCCTTGGCCGCGCACGGCACTGACGGCGAGTCACAAGCGCTCAAACTGTTGCTGCAAGAGATCTGTACCCGGCTGCAATATTTGTGCGATGTGGGCATTGGCTACCTGACTCTGGACCGGCAAAGCCGCACGTTGAGCGGCGGCGAAGTGCAACGCATCAACCTGACCACGGCGCTAGGCACCTCGCTGGTCAACACCTTGTTTGTGCTGGACGAGCCCAGCATCGGCCTGCACCCGCGGGACATGAGCCGCATCACCGAAGCCATGCACCGCCTGCGCGACGCGGGCAATACGTTGGTGGTGGTCGAGCACGACCCGGCTGTAATGTTGGCGGCCGACCGCGTGATCGACATGGGCCCCGGCCCGGGCGAAAAAGGTGGACAGATTGTGTTTGACGGCACGACGGACGACCTGCGCCTGGCCGACACCATGACCGGCTCCTATTTGGGCGGACGCAAACAAGTGGGCATGGGCTTTAAGCGCATGGTCACCGACAGCACGCCGCGCATGATTTTGGAAGGTGTGCGTGAGCACAACCTGCAAAATATCGCAGTCGAATTCCCGCTGCAGCGCCTGGTTTGTGTGACCGGTGTCTCAGGCTCGGGCAAATCGAGTTTGATCCAAGACGTGCTAGCCCCGGCCTTGCTGCGCTACTTTGGCAAAGCCACCGAAACCCCGGGTCTGCACGAACGCTTGCTCGGCGCCGATCATTTGAGCGACGTGGTGTTTGTGGACCAATCGCCGATCGGCAAAACAGCGCGCTCCAACCCGGTCAGCTACGTCGGAGCTTGGGACGCATTGCGCGAGTTGTTTGCCACGGCCAGTCTGTCCAAGCAGCGCGGTTACACCGCCAGCAAGTTCAGCTTCAACAGCGGTGACGGACGCTGCCCGACCTGCGGCGGCTCTGGCTTTGAGCATGTGGAAATGCAGTTCTTGAGTGACGTGTATTTGCGCTGCCAAGACTGTGATGGCAAACGCTACCGCCCCGAAATTTTAGAAGTCACCATCGAGCGCCAAGCGCTAGGTGCGCTGCATGCGCGCCACATGAACGTGGCCGATGTGCTGGACCTGACGGTGAGCGAAGCGGCGCAGTTGTTTGCCCACGACCGCGACGTGATCCGCGCGCTGCAACCCATCGTCGATGTGGGCTTGGAGTACGTCAAGCTCGGCCAACCGGTGCCCACCTTGTCGGGGGGCGAGGCGCAGCGACTCAAGCTGGCCGGGTTCTTGGCCGGTGCGGCCAAGTCCGCGTCGTCCAGCCGCCAGCCGCTCAGCCGCAAGGGCGTCTTGTTTATGTTTGACGAGCCAACCACCGGCCTGCACTTTGACGACATTGCCAAGCTCATGCGCGCGCTGCGCAAATTGCTGGAAGGTGGCAACTCCTTGATCGTGATCGAGCACAACCTGGACGTGATCCGCGCCAGTGATTGGCTGATTGACTTAGGGCCTGAGGGTGGGGATGCCGGCGGCTTGATCGTGGCCGAAGGCACACCCGAAGAGGTGCGACTGCACCCGACCTCGCACACCGGCCAGGCCCTGCGCGAGTACGCCTTGGCCATGGGCGAGGTGCACGGCGCTGAAGACCGCTCCGCGTCCTACGCCTTCATGTCGGCGGTGGTCAAAACCGCCAAGACGGCGCGCCCCCTGGTTGATCAGAACATTCGCATCGTCAACGCCAAAGAGCACAATTTGAAGAGCCTGAGCGTGGAGATTCCGCGCGGCAAGTTCAACGTCATCACCGGCGTAAGCGGCTCGGGCAAGTCGACCTTGGCGTTTGATATTTTGTTCAACGAAGGCCAGCGCCGCTATTTGGAAAGCCTGAACGCCTATGCGCGTTCCATCGTGCAACCTGCAGGTCGCCCCGAAGTGGACGCGGTGTACGGCATCCCGCCCACGGTGGCGATTGAGCAGCGCCTGTCACGCGGCGGGCGCAAATCCACAGTCGGCACCACCACCGAGGTGTGGCATTTTTTGCGCTTGCTGTATGTGAAGTTGGGCACGCAGCATTGCGTGCACGATGGCGCGCCGGTGCAGCCGCAAACGCCAGACAGCATCATCGCGCAGCTCTTGAAAAATTTCAAAGGCCAGCACGTGGGCTTGCTGGCGCCGCTGGTGATGAACCGCAAAGGCGTTTACACCGAGCTGGCCGACTGGGCCCGACCCAAGGGCTATACGCATTTGCGCGTCGACGGGAACTTCTTGCCCACGCTGAACTTCCCGCGCATCGATCGCTTCAAAGAACACACCATCGAGCTCCCCTTGGCCAGCCTGGACGTGAGTGCGGCCAATGAAGCGGCATTGCGCGCCGCCTTGACGCAGGCGCTAGAGTACGGCAAGGGTGTAGTCCATGTGCTGAGCGATCTGGCCGGATTGCAAGAGGCCATGGCCGCGCGTGCGCCCACCGCCCACCTCGGGCGCTTGCAGGTCTTCTCCACACTGCGCGCCTGCCCGGTATGCGCCACCTCGTATGCCGAACTGGACCCTCGCCTGTTCTCTTACAACAGCAAACACGGCTGGTGCCCCGACTGCGTGGGCACCGGGGTCAAGCTCACCAAAGACCAGCGCCAGGTGTATGACGACTCAGTGCGCGACGAAAAAGAAAAGGGCCGTGAGCAAACCTTTGCTGAGGCCGAGGTCGAAGACCTGGCCGAAGTGACTTGTCCGACCTGCGCCGGCACCCGCTTGAATGCCACGGCGCGCGCGGTGCGCTTTGGCGCCCATGCGCATTTGCCTTCAGATGCGCATGGGCATTCACATATGGGTGAAGAAGACGCCAGTTGGCCCATCACCGCGATTGCCAGCATGAGCGTGAGCGACATCCGCGTTTGGGTGCAGGGCATGGCTGTACTCGGTCGCATGAACACCCGCGAGAGCGGCATTGCGCGGGATTTGATTCCTGAAATTCAAAGTCGATTGGAATTTCTTGAAGAAGTCGGTTTGGGTTATTTGACGCTGGACCGGGGCGCGCCAACCTTGTCGGGCGGCGAGGCCCAGCGCATTCGCTTGGCCGCTCAGCTCGGCAGCAATTTGCAAGGCGTGTGCTACGTGCTGGATGAGCCGACCATTGGCCTGCATGCACGCGACAACCAGATCTTGCTCAACGCCTTGCACAAGCTGGGTGACAAGGGCAACACCCTGGTGGTTGTGGAGCACGACGAAGACACGATCCGCCGCGCCGACCACATCATCGACATCGGCCCGAGTGCCGGTAAACGCGGCGGGCGCTTGGTGGCGCAAGGTTCGGTGGCCGACATCACGGGCGCTGAAGACTCCCTAACCGGGCGCTATTTGCTGCACGCCATGAAACACCCCTTGCAGGCTCGTCGCTTTGTGCTGCAGCACTTGGCTGGGCGTTCAACGGCGCAGGCCGATGCGCCTGCCGTGCAATGGCTGCACCTTAAAGGCGCGCACATGCACAACCTGCAAAACGTCTCAGTCGACGTGCCCTTAAAGCGCCTGGTGGCGGTGACCGGCGTGTCGGGCTCGGGCAAGTCCACCTTGGCGCGCGACGTGCTCTTGGCCAACGTCCACGCTTTGGTGGCAATGCGTGCCACCAAAGCCGGGCGAGATGCGCTGGAGGCCGGGCAGCGTCCGGCCTTGGTCGGCTGTGCCGGCCTGGAGGGTTTTGAGGCGGTGGACCGGGTGCTGGAAGTGGACCAAACGCCGATCGGCAAAACCCCGCGCTCGTGCCCCGCCACTTATATTGGTTTTTGGGACACGATCCGCAAGTTATTTGCCGAAACCCTGGAGGCCAAAGCGCGTGGCTACCTGGCTGGGCGTTTCAGCTTCAATACCGGCGAGGGCCGATGCCACAGCTGCGAAGGGCAGGGCGTTCGCACCATCGAGATGAGCTTTTTGCCGGACGTGAAAGTGCCTTGCGAAGCCTGTCACGGTGCCCGCTTCAACCCCGAGACGCTGGCCGTGACTTGGCGCGGCAAAAGCATTGGCGATGTGCTGCAAATGGAAGTGGACGAAGCGGTGGACTTTTTTGCCACCATGCCCTCGATTGCCCACCCTTTGCAGTTGCTGAAAGACGTGGGCCTGGGTTACCTGACCCTGGGCCAACCCTCTCCCACGCTGAGCGGCGGCGAGGCGCAGCGCATCAAGCTGGTGACCGAGCTGACCAAGGTGCGCGACGAAGTTGGACGCCGAGGCAACAAAGTGCCGCACACCTTGTATGTGCTGGACGAGCCCACCGTGGGCCTGCACATGGCTGACGTGGACAAGCTGATTCATGTGCTGCATCGCTTGGTGAACGCCGGGCACAGCGTGATGGTGATCGAACACGATCTGGACGTGATTGCCGAAGCCGACTGGGTGATTGATTTAGGGCCAGACGGCGGCAAGGCCGGCGGCACGGTGGTGGCCTGCGCTACCCCTGAAGACGTGGTGCTTTTGGGTACGCACACCGGTCAAGCCTTGGCGCACGTGCTGGCGCGTACTTGATTTACTCATTGAGCGATAACGCGTGCAAAGTCAATTGACAATTAATTGTAAAAATCAGTATAAAAGTCGATTCGAATCGGCATTTATTTTAGAATGAAGGTTTACGGACTAATGCGCAATATCCTTCAAAAGATAAAAGTAGGAGTTGTAAGGTGAGAAGCTCCACAATGGGCATTGCTTTGAGCGGACATGATTATTTTTGATCCATTTCATGGGTCGTTCCCAAAAAATTGTAAAAAGTGAATTGAATGATAGTTGTCATCAAGGTGAGTGATTCGAGTTGGGGCCATTGGCCTGGATCTCGGGCGCAGCATCGCCGACCATTAATCCGTCAGCCTGACGGTCACGCTGTGCGCTGAATGCATCTCATGCTTCGTTCACTCTGGCACTACCGCAGCTTCATTTTGGGGAGTGTTCAGCGCGAGTTTCAATCCAAATATCGCAATTCCCTCTTGGGGGCTGCCTGGACTGTCATCAACCCTTTAGCCATGATTTTGGTTTATACGGTGATCTTTTCACAGGTCATGAAAGCTAGATTGCCAGGGACGGACTCGTCATTGGCCTACAGCATCTACCTTTGCGCCGGTGTGCTCACTTGGGGGCTTTTTGTTGAGATCGTTGGACGGGGGCAAAACATCTTTATTGAAAACGCCAACATTCTCAAGAAAATCAATTTTCCGCGCCTGACATTGCCCGTGATTATGGTGCTCAATGCATGCGTCAACTTCGCTATTATTTTTACTTTGTTTTTGCTTTTCCTGCTTTTTTCTGGGCATTGGCCGGGATGGACGTTACTGAACATGCTCCCTTTGTTGGGTATTCAACTGTTGCTTTCAGTGGGGCTTGGCATGGTGCTGGGGGTGGCGAATGTGTTTTTTCGTGATGTCGGGCAGTTCTTTGGTATTTTTTTGCAGTTCTGGTTTTGGCTGACTCCCATCGTTTACCCCTCAAACATCCTGCCTGAGCAGGTCAGATCGCTGATGAATTTGAACCCGATGTTTCCGCTCATCCTTGCATACCAGAACGTTCTTGCTGGGCAGGGTGTCGTGGATTGGTCAGCATTGATGGTGCCATTGGTCACGGGCTTGGTGCTTTGCGCTTGGGGGTGGCGGATGTTCCGCAGCCATGCTGGCGAAATGGTGGATGAACTTTAATGGGACGGATCATCGTCTCTTCTTTAGGCAAGGCCTACAAGCAGTATCCCGGGCGTTGGTCGCGTTTGGTCGAATGGGTGTTTGGGGGCCTCAGGGTCCGGCATAGTCTCAAGTGGGTACTGAAAGACATCAGTTTTTCCGTGGAGCCTGGAGAAGCTGTCGGCATCATTGGCATCAATGGTGCAGGTAAGAGCACCCTGCTTAAACTGATCACAGGGACAACCCAACCTAGTTGCGGTGCCGTGCAGATCACGGGTCGAGTCGCTGCGTTGCTTGAGCTGGGTATGGGATTCCATCCTGATTTCACGGGTCGCCAGAATGTGATCATGGCAGGGCAGTTGCTGGGCATCAGCACCTCGGAGCTGGACCGATTGCTGCCTGAGATCGAGGCATTTGCCGAAATTGGTGACTACATCGATCAGCCTGTTCGCGTCTACAGCAGTGGAATGCAGATGCGACTGGCATTCAGTGTGGCTACGGCCATCAGGCCTGATGTGCTCATTGTTGACGAGGCGCTGTCTGTGGGCGATGCTTATTTCCAGCACAAGAGCTTTGACCGGATTCGTGCATATCGCCTGTTAGGTACGACCTTGCTGATCGTCAGTCACGATAAAACTGCGATCCAAAGCATTTGTGACCGCGCCATTTTGCTCAATGCGGGGCAGATCGCCATGCAGGGCACGCCCGAAGCGGTCATGGACTATTACAACGCTATGCTCGCTCAGCGCGACAGCTCGGTGGTCCGACAATCAACACTAGAAGATGGCAAAGTCCAAACCATCTCAGGGTCTGGTGAGGCCAGCATCGTTGCTGTCACCTTATGCGACGCCGATGCCCAAGTCATTGATGTTGTGAAGGTTGCCGAAAAACTGACCTTGACAGTTCAGACGCACGTTCACCAGGCCTTGTCGGGCCTCGTGTTGGGATTCATGATCAAGGATCGATTGGGACAGCCCGTGTTCGGCACCAACACCCACCACCTCGATCAGGTTATTGCCTCCGCGAGCGCAGGTAGCAATCCTACATTTGTCATTGACTTTGTTGCAAACCTCGGACCTGGCTCCTATTCCATTGCCGTGGCATTGCATTCACACGATACGCATATTCACAAAAATTATGAATGGCGCGATCTGGCCGTCGTTTTTAATGTCATCAACACAGACAAGCCCACTTTTGTTGGTTCTAACTGGTTTCCAGTCACCTTGAAAATTCAGTCATGAAAGATCGTTTCTATCTCACTTTTGAAGAAAGTTTTCGGGGGACTCGGGAATTGATCATGGAACGACTTCGGGTGTACGACGACTTTCTCTTGCCTTTGCAAAACACGCATCGCGGGAGTGCCGTCGTGGACCTCGGTTGCGGGCGCGGCGAGTGGATCGAAAAAATGCTGGCCATGGGGTTCGCTGCACACGGCGTTGACCTTGACAAAGGGATGCTGCAAAGCTGCCAAGAAAAAAAATTCGACGTTCACCAAGGTGAGGCGCTGGCTTATCTGTGTAATTTGCCCGACAACAGCCAAGCAATTGTTTCGGCATTCCATTTGGTTGAACATATTCCGTTCGATCAACTCCAGCAGTTGATGGGTCAAGCGATGAGGGTTTTGATGCCAGCGGGCTTGCTCATCATGGAAACCCCAAACCCTGAAAACTTGGTCGTTGCCACGCGCAACTTCTACCTGGATCCAACGCATCAACGACCGCTGCCTCCGGAATTACTGACGTTTTTGCCTCGACTTGCTGGTTATGAACGGACCAAACTGGTGCGACTGCAGGAGGCGTCGGATTTGCGCAATAAGGCCGCACCCACGCTGGCCGATGTGATCGGCGGTGCCAGTCCAGACTATGCCGTCATTGCGCAAAAAAGCGGCCCCACAGCCGATGTCTTGGCGTTGACACCTGCGTTCGCCAAAGAATATGGACTGTCCTTACAAACACTGATAGAGCGATACGACCACACATCACAAACTCAGTTCAAGTCGATGCAGACGCAGGTTCTAACGCTCGCCACGCAATTGGCTCAAACGACCCAACTGGCCGAACAAGCCGCTGCAAGAGCGCAGTGGGCCATTGCAGCGGTTCACAATGCACAGGCGCAAACTTTATCTGGGCGCCTGACCGCGCCATGGCGCTGGCTCAAGCTGCAAAGCCAAAGAGTGGCGGAGCAGGGAGTCACAAGTCGCATCAAGGCCTTGATTAAAAAGGTGTTGCGAGTGGCTGGGGTGTTGGGTTTTATGCAAAAAATAGCGGGATCAACGAGCGTCGTGAAGGCTCCCGTATTGACGCCTCGCGCTAAGGAAATTCGTGCTGATCTGAAAAAAGGTTTGGCCGAATCGGGAGATGCATGATGCGTATCGTGATTGATATGCAGGGCGCCCAGACAGCAAGTCGCTTCAGAGGCATCGGCCGTTACACCATGGCGATAGCTCAAGCCATTGCGCGCAACCGCGGCACTCACGAGGTGATTCTTGTGCTCAATGGCTTGTTTGACCAGAGCATTGAACCCCTGCGCCGTGCATTTACTGATTTACTCCCGGCGCAAAACATTCTGGTATGGCAGGCGCCCGGACCCGTCAATGTCAGTGATCCAGCGAACTTGTGGCGAGAAGAAGTGGCAGAGCAGCTCAGAGAGGCTTTTCTGGCCAGCTTGCAGCCAGATGTGGTGTACCTGAGCAGCCTGTTTGAGGGTTTTGTCGACGACGCCATCACCAGTGTTCACCGGTTTGATTCGCAAGCGCTGGTTTGCACAACGGTTTATGACTTCATCCCCTTGCTCAATCCTGAGCAATATCTTGCGCCCAACCCCATCTATGCCCGCTATTACGAGAAAAAAATAAGTGAAATGAAGAAGGCAGATTTGTTTCTTGCCATTTCTCAATCATCCCGACGCGAAGCGATCGAGTACCTCGGAATTAAGCCTGAGAGCGTGGTCAGTATCGCGGCCGCGTGCGACGAGAGCTTTGCCTCCATCAGCGTGGAAGAAACCACGCGCCAGGCCTTGCTCGGAAAATGGGGCATTACGCGCCCCTTCATCCTTTATACCGGAGGGGCTGATCATCGAAAGAATCTGTCCCGATTGATCCAGTCCTTTACCGCGTTGCCGCACGAAATTCGCACCACACATCAACTGGTGTTTGCGGGCAAACTGTCCAGTGTCGAAATTGCACATCTGGAAAATACGGCGGCCACCCATGGCTTGCCGTTGGCAGATCTGCGTTTGACGGGCTTTGTGACCGACGATGAGTTGGTCGCGGCCTATAACCTTTGCCGCTTGTTCATCTTCCCCTCTTGGCATGAAGGCTTTGGCTTACCCCCTTTAGAGGCCATGTCCTGCGGCGCAGCCGTGATCACCTCCAATACCAGTAGTCTGCCGGAGGTCATGGGCATGGAGGCCGCCTTGTTTGATCCGTTCAGTGTCGAAGCCATCACGGCAAAGATGCAGCAGGCTCTGACCGATGAAGTTTTTCGCGGCCAACTGGTTGCAAACGGTCGCCGACAAGCCCGAAAATTTTCTTGGGATGCTTCTGCCCGTATCGCGATCAAGACGTTCGAGCGCAGCCATCGCCAGCGACAAGAAACTGCACTCGCTATGCGACCCTGGAGAGAAGTCGGGACAGCGCATTACACCCGGCTACTCCAAGCGCTGACTTCAATGCTGCTGGCGCACAGGGTTTCAGATGACGGCAATCTTTCAATTTTGGCGTCCTGCATGGCACACAACGAAGAGATTGCGCAATCTCTTAGCCGTAGCGGTTTGCTGCCCACTACTTTGCTTTGGCGCATAGAAGGGCCTTTTGACAGCAGTTACAGCCTGGCACTGGTCAACCGCGAATTTGCCCGAGGTCTTGAGAAAATAGGGCACCAAGTGGCGTTGCACTCCTCCGAAGGCCCGGGGGATTTCCAGGCCAACGGCCAATTCTTGTTGGCCAACCCGGACTTGGCGGTGATGCATCAGCGCGTTGCGGGCATGCCATCTTCGAAGGCAGACATCGTTAGCCGATTCATGTACCCCCCGCGAGTCGAGGACATGGACAGCCGTTTCAATGCCTTGCATTGCTATGGCTGGGAGGAAAGCCAGTTCCCTGCACCTTGGGTCGACGCTTTTAATTTGCATTTGCAAGGCATCACCGTGATGTCTTCCCATGTCGCCAAACTGTTGATCGACAGCGGCGTCCATGTGCCTATCGCAGTCACGGGGCTGGGCGTAGACCATTGGGAGCGAATTGCCCCTGATGCTGACTTTCGGCTTCAAGCCAAATCATTTCGATTCCTGCACGTCTCATCCTGCTTTCCGCGCAAAGGCGTCAAAGCCATGCTGCGTGCCTATGCCCAGGCTTTTCGGGCGCACGATGATGTGACGCTGATCATCAAAACCTTTGAAAATCCCCATAACGAAATACATCAATGGCTGAAAGAGGTCCAAGAGGGTGATGCAAATTTCCCGGACGTTCAAATTTTGGAAGCTGACTACAGCGACTCCCAGCTCAAGGCGTTGTATCAGCAATGCCACACATTGGTAGCACCCAGCAAAGCTGAAGGTTTTGGATTGCCCTTGGCTGAGGCAATGCTGGAGGGTATGGCCGTCATCACCACAGGCTGGAGTGGGCAAATTGATTTCTGCACGAGTGATACAGCATGGCTGGTGGACTATGCGTTCGTTCGCGCCCAAAGTCACTTCCAATTGGCTGACTCCGTCTGGGCTGAGCCTGACACGCATCACCTTGCTCGGACACTGCGTGAAGTACATGACGCCCCTGAAAGTCAGCGGCGCCAACGTGCCCAAGCCGGGCGAAACCTGCTGCTGTCCCATTTCACTTGGGCTCAAGTGGCAGAGCGGTCCGTGCAAGCGATTCGCAGCTGGGCGGTACAAGGCGCGAGAGTGCCCCCCCGAATCGGATGGATCACCAGCTGGAACACCCGCTGTGGTATTGCCAGTTATTCTGAGCATTTATTGCGCGAGATGTCGCCAGACATCCAGATCTTGGCCAGCCACGCAAACCCACTTACCCGGGACGACGATGATCGAGTGATCCGCTGCTGGCAACAAGGGGATATAGACACCTTGGGCGAATTGTCCCTTGCTGTCGAGACCGCCGGAGTTGACACGCTGGTTGTTCAGTTCAATTACGGCTTCTTCGATTTGCCCAAGCTGGCGTCATTCTTGGATGCGCAAGTGTCTGCCGGACGCACCGTGGTGGTTGAGATGCACTCCACCACTGATCCTGCGCAAGTGAGTTACAAAAAGCTTGCCGATCTTGTGCCTGCACTGGCGCGCTGCAGTCGAGTGCTCGCACACAGTCTCGCTGACATGAATCGCCTCAAAAACCAGGGGTTGGTGGACAATGTCAGTCTGTTTCCACATGGAATTCTGGACTATCAAACCCAGGCGCCTCCCATCAGGCCCGACGGTCAGTTTGTGGTGGCGTCTTACGGTTACTTTTTGCCTCATAAAGGCCTGCTGGAACTGATTGACGCGGTCCTTCTTTTGCGGGCTCAGGGCGTATCCATCCTGCTGAAAATGGTTAATTCAGAATATCCCGCACCTCAATCGGCAGACGTCATTGAACAGGCGAAAACAAAAATTAGTGCAGCCCAAGCTCAAGACACCATTGAGTTGATCACGGAATATCTGGATGACGACGAAAGCCTGAGGCTACTCAGCGCTGCAAACCTCATTGTCTTTCCGTATCAAGAAACAGGAGAATCCGCCAGTGGGGCCGTTCGATATGGCCTTGCCAGCGGTCGTCCCGTGGTCGTGACACCACTGAGTATCTTTGACGATGTACGAGAAGCTGTTTATGAGCTGCCTGGAACCGCGCCTGAACATATTGCACAAGGAATTCGAGCACTGATAAAAAGGATCGAACATACCCAGTCCGAAATGTCGGAAAAGTCCAAAGCGGTCGCCCAGTGGTGTTTCGAACATCGCCATTCTAGTTTGGCTAAGCGGATGACGAACATGCTGACGGCCTTGCATGGACAATACAGGGTTTGCGGTTGACATCCGCCCTGACGCAGTCATTCCTATACCTATTTGCATTTTCATGAAAACAGCCATCATCACAGGGATCACAGGGCAGGACGGCGCTTACTTGAGCCAACTGTTGCTCGGGAAAGGCTACCGCGTCTATGGCACCTACCGCCAATCCAACGAGGTCAATTTTTGGCGTCTCCAAGAACTGGGCATTCAAAAGCATCCGCATCTGCACCTGGTTGAATACGACCTGACCGACCCAGAAGCCAGCATTGCCTTGTTGCAAAAAGTCCAGCCTGACGAGATTTACAACCTTGCAGCTCAGAGCTTTGTGGGGGGTAGTTTTGCGCAACCCAGCGTGACAGCACAGGTCACAGGGCTTGGCGCTCTCAACCTACTGGAAGCGATTCGGGTCGTGAACGGAAAAATCCGCTTTTACCAAGCCAGCACTTCCGAAATGTTCGGTATTGCACAAGCTGTTCCTCAAGTGGAGGAGACGTCTTTTCACCCGCGCAGCCCCTATGGTGTGGCGAAGCTTTATGCGCATTGGATGACCGTTAGCTACCGTGAAAATTATCATATTTTTGGAAGCAGCGGCATCTTGTTTAACCACGAAAGTCCGTTGCGTGGTCGAGAGTTTGTGACCCGAAAAATCACGGACAGTGTTGCGAAAATTCAACTCGGCCAATTGGACTGTGTTGAATTGGGCAATCTGAATGCCACGCGTGATTGGGGATTCGCCAAGGAATACGTTGAAGGCATGTGGCGCATGCTGCAAGCCGATGAGCCCGACACCTTTGTGCTGGCGACCCATCGTACCGAAACTGTACGGGATTTTGTGCGCATGGCGTTCAAGGGTGCCGGCATCACGGTGGACTTCAATGGTTCAGCTGAGAACGAAACGGCCATAGATACAGCCACGGGGAAAACCGTCATGCGCGTCAACCCCAAGTTCTACCGCCCGGCCGAAGTGGAGTTGCTGGTTGGTAACCCCGCTAAAGCCAAAGCCAAACTGGGCTGGGAGCCAACAACAACCCTTGAGCAAATCTGTCAGATGATGGTTGAGGCCGATTTGCGACGCAATCAATCTGGGTTTTCCAATTAATCCCCAGGTGATTTGAATGCTAAAAATCGGATTTAACGCCGTCCCTTTGCTTTCCCCGCTGACCGGGATTGGGCAATACGCCAAGCACCTGCTTGAGTGTTTAGAAGACATGCCCGACATCGATGTGCAAAAATTTTATGCAACGGGCTGGAGTCAGGGGATACGTCAAAACGCGACGCCTCTGATGAGCAAAGGCATTAAGTCGATCGTATCTAAGTTGATTCCCAACTCCTATGACCTGTCTAGGCGGTTGCAACAACGCTACTTCACCTTAGGCGTGAAGTCCTTCAAACCGGCTCTTTATCACGAACCCAATTTCTTGGCGTATCAATTTGAGGGGCCCACAGTCATCTCTGTCCACGACCTTTCTTGGATTCGATACCCTGAGCTGCACCCTGTCCAGCGCGTTCGCGCAATGAACAAATACTTTGAACCCGGCCTGAGGCGAGCAAGCCGCGTCCTGACAGATTCTGTGTTTGTGAAACAAGAGCTCACCGAAGTTTTTGGCGTAAACCCTGAAATCATCCATCCTGTGTACCTCGGCGTGGACTCGTTATTTTGTCCTTGTGATGAAGTTCAAACGCGCAGCACCTTGACCGAGCTAGGGTTGCAGCACGGTCAATACCTTCTGGCGGTAGGAACGCTTGAGCCCCGAAAAAACCTCGAGCTAGCTTTGCGTGCGTTCATGGCGCTGCCTGCTGCATGCCGAAAACAACACCCACTGGTGTTGGTGGGCATGAAAGGCTGGCATACGAGCGCGTTGGAGCAGCAGTTGGCCCCACTCGTCAGTGCGGGTGAAGTTCGCCAGCTGGGCTACTTGTCACGGGAAGATCTGGCCAAAGTCATTGCCGGCGCCAATGTTCTGGTCTATCCTTCGGTCTACGAAGGGTTCGGCCTGCCCCCCTTGGAGGCCATGGCCTGCGGTGTCCCTGTGATTGCTTCCAACAGCTCATCCATTCCTGAGGTGGTTGGCGGCACGGGCATACTGATCGATCCACAAGACCAAGAGCAACTCACGCAAGCCATGCTGACCATGACCCAGGCGCCTGAAATCCGTCACAGGATGGCTGGTCAAGCACTTGAGCGCAGTCGAATCTTCAGTTGGGGCCAGTGCGCCAGTGAAACCGTCAACGTTTACCGGGCCGCCATCACATGAAAGTTGCAATCGTTCATGATTGGCTGGTCACTTACGGCGGCTCTGAGCGGGTGCTTGCGCAAATGCTGGCGTGTTTTCCGCAGGCGGACGTGTTCACGCTGGTGGATTTCCTGAGCGAAACAGATCGTGGTTTTCTGCAAGGCAAAACCAGTACCACCAGCTTCATTCAACGCCTGCCGGGTGCGCGTAAGCACTATCGCAATTACCTGCCTCTCATGCCACTGGCGATTGAGCAGTTTGACCTTTCGGGTTACGACCTGGTCATCAGTAGTTCGCATGCCGTGGCCAAAGGCGTGCTCGTCAGCCCCGACCAGTTGCATGTGTGCATGTGCTACACCCCTATACGCTACGCATGGGACATGCAATACCAGTACCTGCAAGAAGCCGGTTTACAACGCGGCCTTAAAAGCTGGTTGGTCAAATGGTTGCTCCACAAGTTGCGGGTGTGGGACGCGCGAACTGCCAATGGCGTTGACCAATTCATCGCCATCTCGCACTATATAGGTCGGCGCATCACAAAAGCTTACCGACGCGACTCGGTCGTCATTTACCCCCCAGTTGACCTATCTAGCTTTGAGCTCCAGCCCGTCAAATCAGACTATTACTTCACGGCCTCTCGCCAAGTTCCCTACAAAAAAATTCCGCTGATCATTGAAGCCTTCAACCGCATGCCCGACAAACGATTGGTGGTCATGGGCGATGGACCGGATTTTGAAAAATGCAGGGCCTTGGCCGGAGCCAACGTCCAACTGCTGGGGCATCAACCCACCCAAGTGCTCAAAGAGCATTTGCAACAGGCCAAAGCATTTGTATTTGCAGCCGAAGAAGACTTTGGCATTGCGCCGCTAGAGGCCCAAGCTTGTGGCACCCCAGTCATTGCCTTTGGCAAAGGCGGCGCACTCGAAACCCTTCGCGGATTGCAGCACATGGAGCCCACGGGCGTTTTTTTTGAAGAACAAACACCCGAGGCCATCATGGCGGCGGTGAAGGCTTTTGAACTTCATCAAGCCCAAATCAAGCCCGAAATTTGCCGTCTCAATGCCGAGCGTTTTTCGCAAGAACGATTCCGGCAGGAGTTCAAAAATTTGGTAGATCTCAAGTATTCCCAATTTGTCCAGCTGAAAAATCATGGCCCCCATTCAGCTGCCTGATCCACTGAGGACACCTCGTGCCCATTGGATAAGGCTGTCCAAGTTCGCCCTGTTGCTCAGCGATGCAGCCGCGTTGGGCTTGAGCGGCTTATTGGCATCACTCTTGGCACCTGGGGTCGATGCTGAGTTAAAAAATTGGCTTCAAACTCAAGACATCATGAGGTTCTATGTCTGGGTGGGGGTGTGTTTTGTGGGTTTGTTGATGTTTCTGGCGCGGTTCAGACACTACAGCGACCGAAAGCCCTTCTGGACTGAGTTGCAAGAAGTGCTCAGAGTGGTGTTCCTGATGGCCTTACTCGATTTGGCACTGGTCGCCTTTGCAAAATGGAATGCTTCACGCCTTTGGTGGGCCTTCACGTGGGCTTTGGCCGCTGTGATGTTGCCGTTGCTGCGCTATGCCGTGCGAAAGACATTAGCCCGGTTCGGGTTGTGGTTGAGACCGACGGTGCTAGTAGGCTCTGGGCCTAATGCGCATGAAGCCTTGGCCGCTTTGCACAGTGAGCCTGAAATGGGGTTCAACGTGGTGGGGTTTGTTGACGTTGTCACGAGCAACTTGGGAGCAAGAGCCGATCAAAGTCTTGATTCTGTGAACTTGCCCGTTTTGTCGATGGATCAATTCAGAAGTTGGGCCCAAGTGCCCGGGGTACAGGTGGTGATTGCTTTGGAGCACGCCCAAAATGCCGCACGCGAGAAGTGGCTGCGACGTTTGACACGTTGGGGCGTCGAGGACATCAGCGTCATTCCCGCCATGAGAGGCGTGCCGCTTTACGGCACAGATATTTCTTACTTTTTTTCGCATGAAGTGGCGATGCTGAAATTGCGCAACAACTTGCGCTACTGGCCGGCTCGTGTACTCAAGCGTGTGTTTGACCTGGGGGCCTCGTTGGTCTTGTTGGCCCTGGGTTGGCCGTTGTTTTTGTATTTGGCATGGCGCATACGTCTTGATGGCGGCCCAGCCATTTATGCGCACAAGCGCGTGGGCCAGGGCGGTAAGTTGTTTGACTGTTATAAATTCAGATCCATGGCCGTTGACGCTGAAGAGCAACTGCGCGAATTACTGGCATCAGACCCTGCTTTGCGAGGGGAGTGGGAAAAAGAATATAAGCTCAAAGATGATCCGCGGGTCAGCGCAGTTGGCCATTTTTTACGCCGAACCAGCCTGGACGAACTGCCCCAATTGTTCAATGTCATGAAGGGGCAAATGAGTTTGGTCGGCCCTCGTCCAGTGGTCACATCTGAGTTGGCTCGATACGGCGATGATGTCGATTACTTTTTGATGGTGCGCCCAGGCATGACTGGACTTTGGCAAGTCAGTGGACGTAACGATGTAGGCTATGACGTGCGCGTGTACCTGGACACTTGGTATGTGAAAAACTGGTCCATGTGGTACGACATTGCCATTTTGTTTAAGACCGTTCGGGTGGTGCTGGGTCGGCATGGGGCGTATTGACTCAAGGCGCATCAGCGCACCTTTTTTGTGATCAATCCAACCCGGCCCATTGCCGCATCGACGCCATTTGGGTGACCATCAGTTTACCCTTGGTTTTTTTGACGATGTGCTCCTTCGTCAGCAAGCTCATTGTTCTCGACACCGTCTCGCGCGTTGTGTTCACCATCGACGCCAATTCTTTTTGCTTAGGCATGTCAAACCCCAACACATCGCTGGATGCTTGGCGGCTGTGCAACTCCACTAGCATGGCGCAAATGCGTTGCGTGGCCGAGGGCATGGCCAGCACGCTTTGGTGCTGAGTCAAGCGTCGAACCATGCCCGTCAAATGTCGAAACATTGCAGTCGAAGACTCCGGCGTTTCGGTGAAGCACTGCATCAAAACACCCTTCGGAATGATGGCCACATCGGCTGTTGTGAGCGCCATGATGTCGGCCGATCGGGGCTCACCATCAATGACTCCCAGCTCGCCAAAGACCACCGGGCCCTTGAGCAGATTCAGGCCAATCTCTTGGCCGTCTCGGCTCACTTCGTAAACCTGAAGTTGACCACGTATCAAAATAAACAGACCGTTGGAGGGGTCTCCTTTGTTGCACAAGGTGTCTTCATTCAGCAGCGTTTTATAGATACAGCTTTTGGAGAGGACGCTGAAAGAAGCATCGCTCAAATCCCGGAACAAAGGAAGTAGCCGCACTTGCAAAGGCAAGGTTTTCATGAGTTGTCTCTGGTGTAAACCTGTAAAGCTGAACGCAAGCCTTTGACTTCGACCATTGCCAGGGGTGTCAGGGCCAGGGAGGCCAATGCGGCGGTGTTCGGTCCGATGACCAGATCGCATTTCAACTCGCGTCCCAGCTCCTGTAGCCGAGACGCTGTGTTGATGCACGTGCCCACGGCCGTGAACACACTGCGCGCAGAGTTCCCCATGTCACCCACCAAGGCCCGACCCGACTCCAAGCCCATGCGCATGCCGATGGGCTCCAGGCCCTTGTTGGCACGCTGCGCATTCCAGTTTGCCAAGGCCTGCTGCAACGAAGTTGCACATTCCAGCGCCAGATCTGCGTGGTTGCGCTGAGGTAAGGGGGCGCCCCAGAAGGCAATCAAACCATCGCCGCTGTAGCGGTCCAACGTGCCCTCGTGCTGCAAAACCGGTTGCGTGATCAGTGCCAAGAAATCTCTCGTCAAGTCTGCCACTTCGTTCAGCGACATCTCGGAGGTCAATCGCGTGTAATCGCGCATATCGACCACGATCACCGTAATGTCTTGCAACTGGGGTTGCAAACTGCGAGTCAAACCGATGGCGTATAACTGCTTGAGCACGGGACCTGCAACGTATTGCGACAAAGTGCTCAACGCCCGTAATTTGATGTCACGCAAAAGTTTGAACTCCAATGCCGTGATCGAAAGCAAAGACACCAACACCACGGCAGGCACAAACAGGGCCCATGGAAACACGCCCTGTGTATAGGCCAAGACTGCGAGAGCCGGCCATCCCAGTGCCGAACTCAAAGCCACGGCCCAAGCCGCCGCTTTGTGACGACGCCACAAAAGCCAAATCACAAAAACCCAAAGTCCCGACACCCACAGCACAGCGAATTGGTACTGATCGTCCGGGCGAGGAACGCCACGATCGAGCAATTGTGCCAAGGCCTCCGCATGCACCAGTACACCCGGCGTCAAAGCTTGCATGGGTGTCGTCACATAGTCACTTAAGCCCACTGCCGAAGAGCCCACCAACACATACTTACCTTTGACGCGCGCCGCGTCGACCGTACCCGCCAGCACATCAGCCGCCTCAACCGCATCAAAAGCCTTCACGCCATAGGTGAATGGCAAGCGCCAGGTGCTTGGTGAGGCGTGGCTCACCTCAGCGGCGGCCGCAGTGCGAGCAGCTACCCCACCGGGCTGGCCACAATCGAGCATGGCCGCAGCCAGGGTGTTCAAAACCCCGCCAGGTCCTTGTACCAAAGGCGAGAGTCGGCGCACCACGCCATCGGCGTCCAACAACACCCCCACGTGCCCGACGCAGCGTGCATGAGCCAGGCCCGCATGGTTGGCCACAAAACCAAAGCTGGGCTGCACTCCCCATTGATGAGTCAGCAACTGAGGTGGCGCGGTCTGCTGTGCGGGAACGCCCACGCGGATCGGTGTGCTGCGTTGCTGCATGTCCAAGACATGCGAAAGCACCAGCGGGCCATGCTCCGCCAGAGAAGCCAGTCGCGCATCGCCGACCGGGTCCCCTGCTTCAGGGAACACCATGTCCAGGCCCACTACTTTGGCCCCCAAAGGGCCAACCAGCTCTTCAACCAGATCGGCCATTTGCCGACGGTCCAAAGGCCACCCCCCCAGCGCTTGAATGGAAGCATCGCTAAAATCAACCAAAAGCACCTGCGAGGGCGTCGTTCCAGAAACAGCAAAACGACTGTTCAACACATCTCTGAATTGCTCCTCCAACAAGTGCCATGAGGGCCAAAACCACAGCCATGTGCTCAGGCCCAGAAAAACCGACGCATACAGCCAAGCGCGCAACCGACGGACTGCCATGCTTTCTGCAGGTTGAAATTCATCGGAGTGTGAACGGGCTGTCCCGTTGATCTTGTTCATGACCGCCATTTTGCCCCTAACGCCAACCCATTGATCAGGCACTGTCAACATTCCCCATGGGCATACTTCGTTTCATTCTGGCCATATTGGTCCTCTTGAGCCACACCGGTGTGAGCCTGCTGGGCTTGAACCCTGGCGTCATGGCTGTGATCGTGTTTTATGCTATTTCGGGCTACGTCATGGCAGCGTTGATCAAGCGGCATTACGCTGCACCCAACCGGGCTTGGTCTTTTTATGCCGACCGAATTTTGCGCATCTATCCGCAATATGCGTTTTATGCCGCTGCAGCGGCGGTGTGGTTTTCGACCATCGGCCACTCCACCCTATTTTTGAGCGATCAACCCGGCGTGGAGGACTGGCTCAACAACATCCTCATCGTGCCGCTCAATTATTTCATGTTCAATAGCGCCGACCACTTCACGCTGGTCCCGCCTGCTTGGTCGTTAGGGGCAGAGCTCGTCTTTTACATAATGGCACCATGGCTGTGGTTGCGCTGGCGTTGGGCCCTGTTGCTGGGGGGCGTTAGCCTGTGTATTCAGGCTTTGGCCTGGCATGGGGTACTCAACAGCGACTGGTGGGGCTACCGCTTGATACCGGGCGTGTTGTGGGTCTTTGTGCTGGGCATGGCTTTGCAACGCTATCAAACCTCATACCCTCAGGTCACCGCGCGCGTTGTGCTGTGCTTGCCGTTGTTCAGCGTCGCCATTGCAACGTACCTGGCGCTTCAAGGCTATTTGGCCCAGCCTTACCACCGCGAGGTGCTTTTCAGTCTGGGTCTGGGTCTGCCAATTGTTTATCTGCTCAGCGTGCACCCGTTTAAATCGCAGTGGTGGCAAAACCTAGACGGGCATTTGGGCAACGCATCGTTTGGCATATTTTTGAACCACTTTTTGTTGATCTGGTGCCTCGGACTAGAACAGCCTCAGGGGCTTGGCCACTGGGCGCGTTTGTTGTTTTTTAGTATCGCTTTGAGCTTATTGACCCAACGTTGGCTGGAGCAACCCGTGCAGAAGTACCGTAAACATTGGCGCCAAACCATGCAATCGCCTAAAATCTAGCCATGATCCACTCTTTCATCATGCGCTGCCTGACCTTGTGGCTGCTCATGTCAGCGACTTACCTACACGCTGGCGAGCCCTCTGTTGCCCCCATCTTGGCGGGGCATGTGGCCTTTGTAAACGGCCAAGTTAACGTGGTTCGCGGCAGCCAACCCGCGCACACCGTTCAGACGGGTGACCCCGTCTATGTGGGCGAACGCATTCAGACATTGACCGACAGCCACCTGCACCTGCGCATGGTGGACAACGCCTTTGTGGCCCTGCGCCCCATGAGTCAGCTCGTCATCAGCACCTACGACTACGACAAAGACCAGCCCCAAGCCAGTCGCATCCGCATCGACCTGCAGCAAGGCACCAGCCGTGCCGTATCGGGCAAAGGCGGCCAAGCGGCCAAGCACCAATACCGTTTCAACACCCCCTTGGCGGCCATTGGCTTGCGCGGCACCGACTACACCGTGGTCGCTGACACGGACAAAACCCGCGTCAGCGTCACCCAAGGCAGCGTGATCGTCAGTCCACTGAGCGCCGGGTGCTTGAGCAGCCAGTTGGGACCTTGCATGACCCCCTTGGCCCGTGAATTGACTGCCAATATGGCCAACACCTTCATTGAAGTGACCGCCAACCAGCCGGCCCGCTTGATGAATGGCACGATTGCACAAACCAACACACCCGCTGCCAAGACCGACGCTGCAACGGCCCCTGCCGATGACCCCGTCAAACGCGCCGCGCTGCAACAGTCCATAGACCGAGCAGAACTGGCCGCTAAAGCTGCTACTGCGGAGACAGCCAAAATCATCGCCTCGCCCGACGTGGGCGTCATCCCGTTGCAACACCCCCAGATCGCCCAGTGGGGGCGCTGGTCTGCGCTGATCGACCAACTGCCCGCAGGTAGCGGCAGCATCAACAGCGTGTTCCCGCAAATGGCCAACTTCCAGATCGTGGGTTCCAACAGCTCGATCGCGCTGGCTTACCCCGGCAACACCCCCATCAGCATGCCAGACCAAGGCCGTGTGCAGTTCTCCTTGGTTGCGGCAGAGGCCTACGTTAAAGACGGCGCCCAATTCAGCCGTGCAGGCGTCAAATCTGGCCAACTCGAAATGGACTTTGGCTTAAGCACCTTCACCACGCAGCTGGCCGTGGCCACCAGCCCCACGCACGTGGACACGGTGCAAGCCCAAGGCAAGGTCGACGCCTATGGCCGCATGCAGTCCAGCGCAGCGTTGAGCAACGCCAACGTCAACGGCATCGTCCTGAACAAAGGGCTTGAGGCCACCTACCTATTTGACAAAACCCTATCCACAGGCAGCAACCTGTCGGGGGTCGCACAATGGGGCCGCTAAGTTAGGCTTGTGAGCCTGACCCTTGCTTGTTCTCGTGCTTTCATCGCCTCTGAGTTTTCACACCCTTTCGCTCAAGCCCGCCCGCCAGAGTCCCTGGCATGCGGCTTGGTGCATGGCTGGTCTCCTCGTCTGCGCACAAGCCACAGCGCAGCCCGCCACGGCGACCGACGTGCCCTCACCACCGCAACTTGGCCTGCAGCCTGACCCACTACAGCCAGCCTTGTACATCCAAGCGCTTCGCGCTCTGGCACAAAACCAGCCCGCTGAGGCGCAAGAGCTTTTGCAATCCGTGGTCAACCAGTACCCTGACCTGGCCGGCGCTTGGCTGGACTTGGCGTTACTGGCTCTACAGCAAAGCCATTACCCGGAGGCAGATGAATACCTGATCGCGCTAGAGCAAAAGTTTGCCCCTCTGCCGCCCGAGATCGCGCAAGCGGTCGCCCGCATGCGAGAGCGCGTCAACGCCCAGCTGCAGCCCGGCGCAAACCCCGGCAGCGCAACCCATCCAAAAAGCCAAACGGCGCTGGTCATGGGGTCCGGGTACGAAAACAACGCCAACTCCGGCTTGCGCATGAGCACCATCACGCTCACCACGCCCGACGGCGATGCCATCTTGACCGTAGACCCCGCCAGCCAACCCAAAAGTTCAGCCTATGTCAGGGCAGGGCTGGTGCACCAAGTCACCCAGTCCTGGCTAGGTGGTGAACTGAACTGGCAAGTACAAGGGCAGACTCGGCAGTACAGCAGCCTATCGCAGTACAGCAACATGGAGCTGCAGCCCCAAGTCACGGCCACCCACCCGCAATTGCTGGGCCAAATAACAGCAGGTTGGCAAGCCATCTGGCTCAATAACCGTGGCGCTTACCAGACCCCCATCCTGCGCTGGCAGCTGGACCGCACGCTGGCTCAATGCAACTGGCGCAACCAGATCCAAGCCGAAGAGCGCCAATACCAGCAAGCCGGCCAGCTTGACAGCCATTGGCTGGCCTACCGCTCCACCTGGCAATGCCAAAGCGGGGCCACGCGCCGCCAGGTCTACGTTCAACTGGCTCAAGAAAATGCAACCCACGCCAACCGGCCCGGTGGCAACACCCATCATCAAAGCCTGGGCGTTCAGCAAGAATGGTTAAACGCCCTGGGCCATGAAGGCCATATCGTGCAAGCCAAGGCCGATTGGCTGCACGCCCAAGACAGCGGCGCTTACAATTCGTTACTGGATCACGGCAACCCCAGGCACTTGAATCGGGTCGATGCACAGCTCAGCTGGTCAGCCCCGGTGGTGATGCAACCTGGTTGGCGTTGGTCTGTCAGCGCACAGACGAATGCACAGACAAGTAATGTTGCCTTCTTTAATCAGCGCAATTTTTCTTTAGAAACAAGCCTTTGGCGTGCTTGGTGAATGTTGTTTTTTAGCATACACACCCTGAAATTAATCGCCTAAATGTGATGTGCATCACATTATTGGGGGTGTCGCTGTATAGAATACGTGGGTACTGGGGAGATCTCAGTATCTCATCCCTGTAGATTTTATTTGTTCAATCCTGAAGGAGCTTTAAATGGCAATCACCACAACAATGCGCACACAAGTCGCGCAACTGTATGTTTCTCTGTTCGGTCGTGCTCCTGAAGCCGACGGCTTGGGCTACTGGGTTTCCCAGTTGGACTCTGGCAAAACCGTGGCACAAGTTGCACAAAGCATGTACGACGTGACTGCTGCACGTGTTATGTACCCTTCTTTCTTGACTAACCAAGAAATCGTTGCAAAGTTTTACACTAACGTACTGGGTCGCGCTGCTGATGCAGACGGCTTGGCTTATTGGACGGCCCAACTGACTTCCAAGACCAAAGGTCAAGTGATCTCTGATCTGATCACTGCCGTGACTGCCTATGCTGGCACCGATGCCGCTGCACTTACTTCGCAAAATCTGTTCAACAACAAAGTCACCGTGGGCTTGTACTACGCTGTGACAACCAACGGCAACAACGCAGCTAACACTGTTTTGGCTACCGTGACTGACACTGCAGCTTCTGTGACTGCCGCTCAAGCCGCTATCGATAACGTCGCTGCCGTTGGTCAAACCAGTTCACTCACTACTGGTTTGGACAATCTGACTGGCACCGCCAACAACGACACCTTCACTGCTCTGATCGGCACGGGTGCTACTTTGAACGTATTTGATGCCGTTAACGCTGGTGCCGGTGCTGACACATTGAACATCGTTGACATGTCTGGTGCGCAAAAGTTGCCAGCCGGCTTGGCTATCTCTGGTGTCGAAACTGTGAACTTGCAATCTGCTGGTGCTGCAGGTGCTACCGGTGCAGGTAATGCATTCGATACGTCCACCGGTTTTACTGGTTTAACCAGCGTCAACGTCACCGCTTCTGCCGGCGCTGACTTTGTGACTGCTGGCGCAGGTCAAGCCGTTAGCGTTGTGGATACTGCTGGCACCGTGACCTTGATCGGTGGCTCTACTCAAACCGTTTCTACTGCTGGTGGTTATGCACTGAGCAAAGCTACTGGCGCCGTGGTGGTGACAGATACAGCCCAAGCTGCTGTGGCCTCCACCATTGATGATGGTACCAACATCACTTTGACATCGACTGCGACGACCGTTGCAACATCAGGTGCAATCACCATTGGTAACACGACAAAGCCCACCGGGGCGGTCACTGTGACAGACAACTTGGTGAACGCCAAAGCTGCAGCGACCAACATGGCGGGCGGTACTGTGACCATCAATGGCGGAACTACCGTTTCGGTTACACAAAATGCAACCCAAGCAGTGATGACCACTGCTTCAACCAACTCCACGTTGACTGAAGCGGCCGTCGCTGTGACCGGCGCAGCTGCAACAACAGCAGTCACCGTGTCTAATGCAGCCGCCGTGACTGCTGTAAACACAGTTTTGGCTGTGACCGGTGTTACCGAAGCAGATACCGAAACTTTCGTGGCATTGACTGCTGGTCAAACTTTGACTGTTGGTGGTTTGACATTCACCTCTACTGGCGCCACTACGGCGGCTCAAGCTGCTGCAGCTTTTGCGAACCTGACAGCTGGTGCAAATCAAGGTAACTCTACTAAGGGTATCTACACCGGTACATTGGCAACTTGGAACACAGGTCCTGTGACAGGAACTGCAGCTGTTGCATTTACAGACGCTACAGGTAATAGAGTTCAAGCTGCCCCTTCATTTGTAGGTTCAACTGGTACAGCACCCACTGCCGTTAACGTGGCAACTGGTGTTGCTGCTGTAACTGCAACTGGCAAAGGTGGCGTCACTGCCAACACGATCACAATTACTGACGTGAACAACGGTAGCACCACTGCCGCCGGCACAATCACTACAGTGACGGCCAGCAACTACACCACTCTGAGCATCAACGACAATGCATTGACCACATTGAGCGCGACCGGTGGTTCTGGAAACATCATCATCGGCAACGGTGGTCTGACTACAGCAACCAATAAAACACTGGGCCTGACTTTGAACGGCGTGACTGGTGGTATTTTGGATGATGCAGACATCTACACCACATTGAACGTGACAACAACAGGCGTGAAGTCAACTTTGGCAAACATCACCGACTCAGCTCTGACTGCGTTGAATGTGGCTGGAACAATGGGTCTGACTTTGACTTCTGCAACTGGTATGTCTGCACTGAAAACCGTGACTGTGACTGGCTCTGCAGGCTTGACTGCTGATCTGAGCGCTTTGGTTGCGTCCGGCAGCGTCGATGCTTCTGGTACTTCGGGTGCCAACACCGTGACCGTGAATGCAACCGTGGCCACTTACACTGGTGGTACAGGTGTTGACACCGTGACAACTTCTGCTGGTGTTTCAAAAGCCATCTCTTTGGGCGCAGGCGACGACAAGTTGACATTGGCTTCCGGTACAACTGCTTTGACAGCTAACATTGACGGTGGTGCCGGTACAGATACCTTGTCAATGGTTGCCGCTGATGCGGTCACTGCTTCTGCCAACATTTTGTTCGCAGGCCGTGTGACTGGTTTTGAAGCGCTGACTCTGACTGGTGGTACAGGTACGCAATCTGTCGCCGTCGATGTGCTTGGTTCTTACCACGCAGTGACAACTGGCGCTGCTGGTGGTGCTTTGACCATGTCGGGTTTTGCGTCTGGCGATACACTGACACTGACTAGCAACGTGGGCGCTGGTTCTTATGTGGTGTCTGGTGTTGGTACAGCCTGGGCTACACCAACAACTGATTCGTTCAATATCGTGCTGTCTTCAGCTGCAAGCCTGACTGCCGGTGGTGTGACAGCGGACAGCGTTGAAACACTGAACATTACATCTACAGATACTGACCTCACTTCTGTGAATGCAAATACGTTGTCTGTTGCTGGCTCTACAGCCACATCCATTGTCTTGTCTGGTAACTCGGCACTGACTTTGACATCCACTGCCGCGTTGGCTACAACGGTTAATGCCTCTGCAATGACCGCTGGTTTGACTTTCACAGCATCTGGCACAGCAGCGCAAACAGTGACGGGTTCTGCCACTGCAGCTAACGCGTTGACAGCAAAAACAGGTGCAACTACTGCCGATGTTTTGACTGGTGGTGCAGGTGCTGACGTTTTGACAGCTAACGCTGGCTCTGATGTGTTGACCGGTGGTGCAGGCAAAGACACATTCGTTGTGGCAACAGCCTCAGCAAATGCGAACGTGTACACAACCATTGCAGATGCTGCATCTGGCGATACTCTGAAATTGGCTGACAAAGGTACTGAAATCTTCACAGCTACTAAGCTGAGCCTTGCCGATACAGCTAGCTTCCAAAACTACTTGGATCTGGCCGCTGCTGCTACAGCAACTCCAGCAACCAATGGCGTGATCAGCTGGTTCCAGTTCGGTGGAAGCACTTATGTTGTTGAAGACATGAGCAACAATGCCACTTACACTGCTGGAACGGATCTTGTTGTTAAGTTGACAGGTTTGATTGACTTCAGCACAGCCTCTTTCAACACAGGTGCTGGCCCAACATTGCTCTTGGCTTAATCCCCAAAGCAAACCAAACCCCGAGCGCAAGTAAGGGGTGTCGGTAAACTCCCAAAACCCCACCCCTCACAAGGGGGTGGGGTTTTCTAATTATTGAAAGGACACAAACATGCCTAGCATCACCATTGACAACAAATCCTACGACCTTGACAGCCTTTCCGATGAGGCCAAGGCCCAACTAGGCAGTATTCAGTTTGTAGACTCAGAATTGGCCCGTTTGCAAGGCCAAGCTGCCGCACTGCAAACCGCGCGCATGGCTTATTCCAAGGCCTTGCAAGCGGCATTGCCAGCCGTCACAGTCGGTGACACGCTTAAGTTCTCATAAGCCGCTATGACTCCCAGCACGGTTGAAGCCGACTTTTGGCGTGAACTCGCTGAGATTGAGGCCGAGTCCATCGGCTGGATTCCGCTGGATGATGCGTATCTGCACGTGTGTGTCTGCGCCGCTTGAATATTGCCCCCGGGGGTGCGGACAAAAACTTGGACTACTTGGAGGTAGTTCATGTATTCATACGAAGACCGCATTTGAGCAGTCATTCTTTATAACAAGCTCGGGAACCTTACTGGCCCGACCATTCGGCAGTTGGGCAACCCGATAAAGAATGCACTTAAAAGCTGGCCTGTATGTGCCGAAAATGGGGTGGCTCCTATGTGCCGAAAACTGATTGGCTTCTATACGGTGAAAAGTGACACCCGTCAACGTTGCGATCGATACGAATGCTTTCTTTGAGCAAACCTTGGAGTGGCTTCGTGACTACTGGGCTTGCCCTATCATCAGCGCTGTCATACACCATGATGAGGCCAACCCGCACATGCACGTCCTAGTTTTGCCACTGCGCGATGTGCGGATGATTGGTGCAAGTGGTTGACGTCAACTATCTTGACCGCCGCATTGACTCAGCTTAATTGCTACTCTTGCTGACCCATTGCCTCACGTAAATTGCTACCCGTCGGACAGTCCGGCCGGAGCCGTACGACATGAAGAGGCGAATGAGCATGACAACACGCAAAGAATTGACTGAGGCGCTGCGAGCGCGATATCGCAATGCGACCTCTGGCGAACGGACCAAGATCCTTAACGAGTTCGTGGCTTTAACTGGTTATCACCGCAAGCATGCCATTCGTGTGCTGGGCGATGATGCCGCTGGCGTCCAGGTGGCCCCCGTGCGCAACCGTCTCTATGACGAAGCCGTACGGCAGGCGCTCACGAGGCTGTGGGAGGCCGCTGATCGTGTCTGCGGTAAGCGCTTTAAGGCCTTGATCCTAACATTAAAAGTGTATTTAACTTACCCGGTATGCGGATGGTGCGCCGCTTAGCCAGAGCTTGGTGGTGAAGTGCGCAAGCATAGGGGTGGGGCTTGTGATTTCCGTCTTCATGTCCTCGCCGATCACCTTGCGGTCTGCGGCAGGCCGCAACTTGAGCCACTCACGGCGCCCTAACTATTGGTGGCGGCGTGAGCACCGCAATTAGTCGCCAGATTCCAATTTACGCCGCCAAATTTATACGGATTTAGACCGCCGTTATCAGCAGGGCTATTGAGCTCGCGCCATTTCCCGAATGAACACGTTTAGAATACGTTCTTCGCCGGTTTAGCTCAGTTGGTAGAGCACCCGCCTTGTAAGCGGTAGGTCGTCAGTTCGAATCCGACAATCGGCACCAAGCCTCGCTATGGCGGGGCTTTTCTGCTTGTGGGCCGCACTCAATTCAAAAGTACACAGCAGCGCAAGGCACTGACTTCGCACTTGATTTATGGATTTTTTCTGATGTTCACTCGTCATTTTTTCATGGCTGTAAAGTCTGCCGTTGCGGCAGGCATGCTTCTTTTGCTCAATGCCTGCGGCGGCGGGGGGAGTACCGACTTTCCCCCCGTGGTGACGGCTTTCAAGGTGCAAACTTTGCAATACAGCCGCCCGGCGTTGATCTACATTGGCGGCAACGATTTGCGCACCAGCATGACGGTGGAGTCCGGCGGTGTTTGCACCAACCCGAGTTTTTCCTCGAGCAGCACCACCAGTTTGCTGGTGTTGACGTGTACGGTGGCCCAGGTGGGCGAGATGCCGTTGACCGTGAAGGATGCCAATGGCAAAGTGCTTTACCAAACCAGTGTGACAGTGCCTAAACCCCAGGTCACGCTCGTCACCAGCAGTGGCAGCCTGACGATGGAGTTAGACCCCGCGTCCGCACCGATCACGGTCAGCAATTTTTTGGGCTATGTGAACAGCGGTTATTACGCAAGCACGCTGTTTCACCGGGTGATTGCAGGATTTGTTGCACAGGGCGGTGGCTACACCACCGGCTTGGTTAAAAAAGCCGGGCAACTGGCCCCGATCACACTGGAGAGCAACAAGGGCTTGTCTAACCTGCGCGGCACCGTGGCCATGGCGCGAACGAGTGACGCGAATTCAGCAACGTCGGAGTTCTTTGTCAATTTAGTGGCCAACACGTTTTTGGACTACCAAAGTGCGGCCAGCCCAGGCTACGCCGTTTTTGGCACCGTAACGCAGGGCATGGATGTCATTGACGCCATTGCCGCTTTGCCAACGGGCACGCAAAACGGCGTTGCCAATGTGCCTTTGACCGACGTGACCATCACCTCGGCATCGCAAGTCAAATAAGCCTCCTTTCGGGGTGTTTACCCAGGATTTTGAGTGCGATGTGTCATTGGTAAAAGTTCATATAGGACATGTGTATAATCCGTCCTATATGAACTTTCTGATCCGTGTACCGCTGAACACTTCTGCCGAGCAATACGCACGTTTGTGCGAGCTGCGGGCGGTTTTTGCGCAGGTGTGTAACGAGTTGGCGCCTTTGGTGCAGCAGACCCAGGTTTGGAACCGGGTGGCCTTGCATCATTTGTATTACCGTGCGTTGCGGCTGAAGTTTCCGTTGTTGGGCTCGCAAATGGTTTGCAATGCCATTTATGCCGTGTCCAAAATGGCCAGGCTGATTTACCAACACCCCACGAGCCCCTATAACCTGACCAAGCGAGCGGGCTTGCCTTTGCCGCTGCTCAAATTTGCCGACAGTTGCCCGGTTTACTTTGACCGCCATACCTTGGGCATCAAAAACAACCAATTGTCCTTGTTCACCATGGATGGGCGGATTCGCTTTGATTTAACGCTGGAGGCGGACAAGTTGGCCCTGTTTGACAGCACCAAGTTAAAAGAGATCGTGCTGGACGAACAGCTGGACAAGACCTTCAGGCTGTCTTTTCAGCTGGAGTCGAGCGAGCCCCTTCACGCCCCGCTCGCCGATGAGGCCCACTTGCCTGGCGAGGCGGCCGCCGCCATGGGGTTGCCTGTGCCCCAATTTCCAAAATATGTTTCTGTAGAGGTTGCTGCATCATGAAGCCGGATTCTTCCATGTCTGAGTTGCGCCTGGCGCTGCTTGAGTTCAAGCCGGTTTGGCGTTCTGCCATCGGTATCAGTTTGGTGATTGGGCTGCTGGGGTTTACCTCCACGGTGTACATGTTGGAGGTGTATGACCGCGTGGTCAACAGCCGCAATGTGATGACGCTGTTGATGCTGACCCTGGTGGCGCTGGGGGCTTATGCCTTGATGGAAGTGCTTGAAAAAATGCGCTCCAAATTGCTGTGGGGCGCCGGGATTCAGTTTGAGTTGAAGATGTCGGATCGTTTGTACAAGGCGATGTTTGATGGCTTGCTCAAAAAGCAGATCAACAGCGCCATGATGGTGCAAAACGATTTTCGACTGGTGCGCGAATTTTTTTACAACCCGGTGCTGAGCGCGGTGTTTGAAATGCCGATTGCCTTGGTGTCGGTGGTGCTGATTTTTGCCATCAACCCTTGGTTGGGCGCGGCGGCCGTGGTGGGTGCGATTGCGCAAACGGTGGTGGCGTGGCTGACGCAGCAGGTCTCACGTAAGCCTTTGCTGGAGGCGCAAAAGAGATCCCAAGAGGCGCAAACCTATGCCGAGGCTTCACTGCGCAATGCGCAGGTGATGGAGTCGATGGGCATGATGCCCGCGGTGATGGGGGTTTGGCAGACCAAGCAAAACGGATTGTTGAGTTTTCAGGCTCGGGCTTCGGAAGCGGCGGGCAGCATGAATGCGATGTCTAAATTGCTGCAGCAGTTGATGAGTTCGGTGCTGTTGGGTTTGGGCGCTCTTTTGCTTTTGCACAACGAGCTCAATGGCGGTGCTTCAATGATGATCATTGGCTCGGTGCTCGGTGGGCGTTTATTGGGACCGTTCACACAAATTGTGCAGCAGTGGAGCGCTTTGGTCAGCGTGAGCGCAGCTTGGGGGCGTTTGGAGTCGTTACTGGCTGCAGTGCCATCCCAGCCTAACAACATGGCGTTGCCAGCGCCTAAAGGCCAGTTGTTGGTGGAGGGGTTGACCGCTGCGCCACCCGGCCAGCAGCAACCAGTTTTGCGCGGCTTGCAGTTTGGTTTGCCGGCCGGTGCGGTACTGGCGGTGGTGGGGCCTTCGGCTTCGGGCAAGACGTCGCTGGCGCGCTTGCTGCTGGGCATTTGGCTGCCGATGGTGGGCAAGGTGCGCCTAGACGGTGTGGATGTGCACACCTGGGACAAAAAAGAGCTGGGCCTGCACTTGGGTTATTTGCCGCAGGGCGTGGAGCTTTTTGAGGGCAGCCTGGCAGACAACATTTGCCGCTTTGGTGAGCCTGACACGGCCCAGATTGAAGAGGCCGCGCGCCTGGTGGGCTTGCATGAGTTCATCTTGGCTTTGCCTCAGGGCTATGAGACACCGGTGGGGCGTGACGGTGGGCTGCTGTCGGGCGGTCAGCGTCAGCGGGTGGCGTTGGCGCGTGCGCTGTACGGCAACCCTGTGTTTGTGGTGCTGGACGAGCCCAACTCCAGTTTGGATGAAGCCGGTGACGCCGCTTTGGCGCAGGCCATTGTGACCATGAAGTCGCGTGGGACGACGTTTGTGGTGATCACTCACCGCACCAGTGTGTTGTCGGTGTCAGATTTTGTGTTGTTGCTTAAAGATGGCTTGCAGCAGATGTTTGGTCCTACCGCCGAGGTGATGCAAAAGTTGATGCCTGCCCAAGCGGCACCTGCCGTGGCTGGCGCACCCGCAGCGGGAACAGCTGAAGCGTCTCAAGGCACATGAGGTCGATGATGAAATTTAAAAATCCAATGCTCAACGATGAGCTGTCTGTGGTGTTGTGGTCGTTCCGTCGTGAGTTTTTGACGGTGGGCGCTTTCAGCATGGTGGTGAACTTGCTGATGCTCACCCCCACGATCTACATGCTGCAAATTTACGACCGTGTGATGATGAGTCAAAGTCAGTTGACGCTGTTGGTGGTGTCGCTGATCACGGTGTTTTTGTTTGCCGTGATGGCTTTTGCCGAGTGGGCACGCTCGCTGTTGCTGGTGCGCACGGGGGTGAAGCTGGATCAGGCCTTGAGTCAGCGGGTGTTCAAGGCCAGCTTTCTGTCTTATCTCAATCCTGCAGAAACGACGCCGGCCAAGGCGTTCAGTGATTTGACGGCATTGCGCCAGTTCATGACGGGCAACGGGGTGTTTGCCTTTTTTGATGCGCCGTGGATTCCGATTTACCTAGCGGTTTTGTTTTTACTGCACCCTTGGCTGGGCGTGATGGCCATTGTGTTTGCGTTTGTGCAGGGCGCGATTGCCGTGGTGGGTCACAAGGCTGTAAAAGAAGCCCAGTTGGAGGCCGGCAAGGTGCAGTCTGAGGCGCAAAATTTCTTGCAGTCCAAGTTGCGAAATTTTGAAGTGCTCAGTGCCATGGGTATGCAGAGTAATTTGTACAAGCGTTGGTGGTCCAAGCAGCAAAAGGCTTTGTTGCAAGGCGGCATTGCGCACCAAGAGTCGGGGGTCATTACCGCCATCAGCAAGTTTGTGCGTTACGCCCAGCAGTCTTTCAGCTTGGGCCTGGGCGCTTGGCTGGTGGTGCGCGGCGAGATCAGCCCTGGCGCCATGATCGCTGCCAACGTGATGATGACCCGCGCCTTGGCACCCATTGATTTGATGGTCTCGACCTGGCCCGGCTTTTTGTCGAGCAAAGAGTCTTATGAGCGTTTGCGTGCATTGCTGAGTTTTCGCATCACTCGCCATCACAAGACCTTGACCGATGTGCCTATGGGGCAGTTGACCTTAAAGGATCTGGTGGTGCGGGTGCCAGGGCGCGCCAAGCCGATTGTGGACGGTGTGAGTTTCACCGTGCTGCCTGGCACGGTCACTGTGGTGTTGGGGCCATCGGGGTCGGGCAAGTCTACCTTGGCTCGTGCCATGCTGGGCATTTGGTCTGACTTTCAGGGCGAAATTTTGTTGGACGATCAGCCGATGGTGCAGTGGACTCGCGAGAGTCTGGGGGCCCATGTGGGCTACTTGCCGCAAGACATTGAATTGTTTGATGGCTCGATCGCTGAGAACATTGCCCGCATTGGCAAGGTCGATTCGGTCCAAGTGATCGAGGCGGCCAAAGCCGCCGGCCTGCACGACATGATCTTACGCTTTCCGCAGGGCTATGACAGCCGTGTGGGCCAGGGCGGGGCGTTCTTGTCGGGCGGTCAACGCCAACGCATTGGCCTGGCGCGTGCGCTGTACGGTAACCCTGTGCTGGTGGTGTTGGATGAGCCGAACGCGAACTTGGACGATGACGGCGAAAACGCGCTGATGAATGCGGTGGTGCAACTCAAGAGCCGCGGTAAGACCGTGGTGTTGATCAGTCACCGCCCTGGCGTGGTCAAGGTCGCGGATCGTTTGGTGATCATGCAGGATGGCAAGTTGGTGGCCAGCGGCCCGCGTGATGGCGTGTTGGCGGCTTTGCAGCAGCAACGCCAAGTGGCAGATCCTGCTGCACCGGCGGCGGCTTGATGCCGTTGCTTTGAGATTTATAAGATTTTTTGGGGTTTGTGATGCTGAATCAAAAATTGTTTTCTCTGAATAAAACCGATGTGGATGACGCGTTGGTCCGTGAGTCTGCCGAGACAGATGCCCTGCGGGCCGCGTCCGATACGAAAGGCATCGCGCGCAAGGCTTTGTGGGTTTTAGGACTTGGCTTTGGCGGCTTTTTGCTGTGGGCGGCCTTGGCTCCTTTGGATGAAGGTGTGCCTGCGCAAGGCACGGTCGCCATCGACACCAAACGCAAGGCGGTTCAGCATTTGACGGGCGGTATCGTTAAAGAGGTTTTGGTGCGTGAAGGCGATCGGGTCCAAGAGGGCCAGGTGCTGGTTCGTTTGGATGAAGCCGTGAGCAAAGCCAACTTTGAATCGGTTCGCCAGCGCTATTTGGGACTCAGCGCCATGCAAAGCCGTTTGAAGGCCGAGCAGGCGGGCGCCGGGCGCATCGACTTTCAGCCTGAAGTAGTGAGTGCGGTGGCCAGCGACCCGTTTGTGGCGCAGCAGGTTAACAATCAACGCCAGTTGTTTGAGTCGCGCAAGCAGGGCTTGCATGCAGATTTGCAGGCGTTTCAGGAGTCCATTGAGGGCTTGAAGGCGCAGCGCGATGCAGCGCAGGCCATGTCAACGCAGCGTCAGCAACAGCTGGCCTTGCTCAAGGAAGAATTGAGCAATACGCGCGAGTTGGTCAGCGAAGGGTATGCGCCGCGTAACCGTCAAATGGAATTGGAGCGAATGGTGGCCGATGTGCAGGCCGGCATGGCCGATTTGATTGGCAACTCAATTCGCACCACGCGAGCCATTGCAGAAACCAGCCAGCGGTCTTTGTCTCGTCAGTCAGAGTACCGCAAAGAGGTGGAGTCGCAACTGGCCGATGTGTCCCGTGAAGTGCAAGCCGATGCAGAGAAGTTCACGGCCCAAAAAGACGACTTGAAGCGGATTGAAATTCGTTCGCCCGCTGCAGGTCAAGTGATGGGCTTGATGGTGCAGTCGGTGGGCGCGGTGGTGCAGCCAGGTCAAAAGTTGATGGACGTGGTGCCAGATCAACAGGCCTTGCTTCTTGAAACGCGCATTCCGCCGCATTTGATTGACAAGGTCCATGCCGGCTTGCAAGCCGATATTCGCTTCAATTCTTTTGCACATTCGCCTCAGCTGGTGGTGCCTGGCAAGGTTTTGTCGGTGTCGGGTGATTTGTTGTCTGACCCTCAAAATCCGCAGATGGCTTACTTTTTGGCGCGCCTGGAAGTGACGCCCGAAGGTTTAAAAACCTTGGGGCAGCGGCAAATGCAGCCCGGCATGCCTGCGGAGGTGGTGATCAAGACGGGTGAACGCTCCATGTTGAAGTACTTGCTCAATCCGTTGACCAAACGGTTGGCCGGTTCGATGAAGGAGGAGTGATGAAAGCCCACTTTCGCAAAACCAGTCTCGCCGTGGCCATGTCGTTGGTGGCCTCTGCCGCCAGCAGCATGAGTTTGCTGGAGGCCTACCAGATGGCGTTGGAGCAGGACTCGACCATTCGCGCTTCGCGTGCTGCACTGGAGTCTGGTCGTGAGCGTTTGCCGCAAGCTCGCTCGCAACTGCTGCCCTCGGTGCAGGCCAATGTCGGGCGCAATTACAACGACCTGAACACGACATCGCCCAACGTTTTAGGTCAAGAAGCAACCACCAACAGCACGTACTACAGCTTTGGTAAAACGGTGTCACTGCGTCAACCTTTGTTCAATCCGCAGCGGTATTTCCAATACGAGCAGGCCAAAGATCAGGTGGCCGATGCAGAGGCGACGCATCAGCGAGATCTGCAGGAGTTGATCGTGCGCGTGGGCGGCGCCTACATGGAAGCGCTGTTAACCGAAGACCAGCTCAAACTGGTGTTGGCGCAAAAGCAGCAGTACATCACCTTGGTGGATGCGGCTAAAAAATCTTTCAAAGCGGGCGCCGGCATACGTACAGACATTGATGACGCGCAGGCGCGACTGGACATGGCCCTAGCTTCAGAGTTGGAGGCGCGTCAAAATCGGGACTACACCCATCGGCAGCTGGAAATTTTGGTGAATCAACCGGTTAAGAATCTCTCGGCCTTGAACCTGACTGGGCTGGCGGGTTTGCCTACGAATTTGCCGCCTTTGGAGTCATGGCTTGAGCAGGCGCAACTCAACAGTCCTGAGATTCAGGCCTTGGTGGCCAGGGTGTCAGCGGCGGACAAAGAAATTTCCAAAGCCCAGTCGGGGCATTCACCTGTGCTCGATGGGATCGTGCAATGGAATGACAGTGGTAACGAAAACGTGACGCGACTGAATTCGCGTTTTGTGACCACTTCCTTGGGCGTGCAGCTGGTGGTGCCGATTTTCCAAGGGGGCTACGTGAGCTCTCAGGTTCGTCAAGCCGTGGCGGACAAGACACGCATGGAAGAGGTGTTGGAGGCTACTCGCCGTGACCTGAATTTGCGCGTGCACAAAGAGCACCGTGGTGTGACCGAGGGCGTGCTCAAGGTGCTTGCGTTGGAGCAAGCCGCGCGTTCGGCTGCACAGTTGGTGCAGTCCACAACCAAATCCAAATTGGCGGGTGTCAGAACGACGCTGGACATTCTCAATGCCGAGCAACAGCTCGCCGCAGCGCAGCGTGATCTAGTTCAGGCGCGCTACCTGTATTTGATGGCGCGCTTGCGATTGGCCTCGTTGGTGGGCAAGTCACCCCTGGAAGCCATTACCGAAGTGGCCCAGGCTTTCGAGTCCTGAAACACTGCTCCATTCGTGAACTTTAAAACCCCTGTTGCCGATGAGGCTCAGAGGTTTTTTCTTTGGGTTTAACCTTGCATGCTCAGCAAGTGCTGGGCGACTTGGGCAAAGCCCGCGCCGCGCTCGCCTTGCGTGATGTAACGCGGCGGATGCGTCAGCTGCGCTTCAAAGCGCTGGATATTGGCCACGCCCACGCTGTGCACAAAGTGCTCAAACATGACCTGATCGTTGGTCGAGTCACCCACATAGACCCAGCGATTGATCTCAGCGTCCAGTTCGCGGTCCCACAGTTCGCGCACGATCCAGCGCGCCCCCGTGAGCTTGTCGTGTTCGCCGAACCAACCGTTGATGTGGATGCTGCTGACGGTGGCGGTCATGCCCGCGTTGCGCATCAGGCGCAGCACCGCGTCGATGGCGCTTTGCGGCAAGCGGGTGAACTCGCTGTGGTCGATAGCGATATCGGTCTCGCGCCCCGCGCTGTCTTGCGAGCGCTGCGCGCCGGGCACGATGCGCTCAATCTCGCTCAGTACGGTTTGCATGCGGGTGAAATTGGCCGTTCGTGTGGCTGCGTCTTGTTGGTAGCGCTTGTGCAAGACTTGCCCAGGTGAATGGGTCAAGCCCACGGCACCGTTTTCCGCGACGATAGCGTCCACCGGCCAGCGCTGTACAAAGGGCTCACTCCAGCCCACCGGGCGTCCAGTGATCGGCACCACATGCAGGCCTGCGGCTTTCAAGTCGGCCAGCGCTTGCAAGGCGTCTGGGGTGATCGCGCCCTCGGTGGTCAGAGTGTCGTCGATGTCGGTGAAGACGCCGATCATGCGCTGGGGGAGAGGCAACGCCCAAGAGGCCAGAGGCAACATACTGTGGACTTGAACGGCTTAGCCCGCCGAGCCCAGCGCCAAGCCCGCATGCTCGCGCAGCGGGTGGAAGTGGATTTTGGGAAAGCGCTCTTGCGCCAAGCGCACGTCATATGGGCTGGTGCACAAATAAGCCAAGGTGTTGGCCGCGTCTAGAGACATGCGCTGCGGGTAGGCGTGTGTGAACTCGCGCAGCTCGGCCGGTGTGTCAGCGGTGATCCAGCGCGCGCCGGTGTACTGGCAGCTTTCCAGTCGCACATCGCAGTCGTATTCGGCTTTCAGGCGGTGTTGCACCACTTCAAATTGCAGTTGACCCACGGCGCCCAACAGCATGGGCCCGCCGATTTCGGGTTTGAAGACCTGGATCGCACCTTCTTCACCCAGCTGGTCTAGGCCTTGCTGGAGTTGTTTGGTGCGCAGCGGGTTTTTCAAAATCACCGTCATGAACAATTCGGGCGCAAAAAACGGCAGGCCGGTGAACAGCAGGTTTGCGCCGTCGGTGATGGTGTCGCCCAACTGCACACCCCCGTGGGTGGTAAAGCCAATGATGTCGCCGGCGTAAGCCTCGTCCACGGCTTCGCGGCGTTGGCTCAAAAAGGTGACCACGCTGGTGGGGCGCAGCTCTTTGCCGGTGCGCTGCACCTTGAGCTTCATGCCTGGCGTGTATTTGCCAGATGCCATGCGCACAAAGGCAATGCGGTCGCGGTGGTTGGCGTCCATGTTGGCCTGCACCTTAAAGACCACGCCTGAGAACGCGCTGTCTTCGGGCTGAATTTCTTTCACCACGGGCTGTTTGTTGACCAGCAGCGAGCTGGTGCGCGAGCGTGGCGGCGGCGCCAAATCGACCAGCGCGTCCAGTACTTCCATCACACCAAAGTTGTTCACGCCGGAGCCAAAAAACACTGGGGTTTGTTTGCCCGCCAGAAAGGCGGCCTCGTCAAATGCGGGCGATGCGCCGGTGGCCAGCTCCATGCTGTCCATGGCCGTCTGCCATTCGGCGCCAAAACGTTTGGCCAGCAGCGCCTGTTCGCTCAAAGGATGGGTTTCAAAATCTTGCGGCAAACGTTCGCTGCCGGAGTCAAACACCGTCATGGCCTGGGTGCGCAGGTTGATGATGCCGCCAAACGATTTGCCTTGGCCCACTGGCCAGGTCATGGGCACGCAAGGCATGCCCAGCTCACGCTCGACTTCGTCCAAGATATCGAGCGGGTCGCGCACTTCGCGGTCCATCTTGTTGACGAAGGTGATGATGGGCGTGTCGCGTTGACGGCAAACTTCGATCAGGCGACGCGTTTGCGCCTCCACGCCATTGGCCGCGTCGATCACCATCAAGGCCGAATCCACTGCGGTCAGCACGCGGTAGGTGTCTTCCGAGAAGTCTTTGTGGCCGGGGGTGTCGAGCAAGTTGATCACGTGGTCGCGGTACAGCATCTGCATGACCGACGAGGCCACAGAGATGCCGCGCTGCTTTTCAATTTCCATCCAGTCGCTGGTGGCATGGCGCGACGCTTTGCGCCCTTTCACTGCACCCGCAATTTGAATAGCGCCCGAAAACAGCAACAGCTTTTCCGTCAGCGTGGTTTTACCCGCGTCGGGGTGAGAAATGATGGCAAACGTCCGGCGGCGCCGGGTTTCGTGGGCGTAGGTCAAGGGAGCTCCGAAAGGGGTGGGGCAGGCCAAAACTGTGGCCTTTCCATACAGGCGTTACAGCCTTCAATGTGCTCAAGTATAATTTGAGCCATTCCGAGGAGCGTTGCAGCGTCCCCCAACTGTTCAGTTGTCAGCGGGGCGTGAGGCTCGGAACCTACATCAGCAACGACGCTCATCCACTTGACGTGGGGTGAGCCTGTTTTTTCCTATTCAGTGCTTGGCCTACGCGTGTGGCCCATCCTTAATTGCTTTGGAGCGAAACTATGAATGCACGTTTAAACCATGTTGTGAACGCCGATTGCGTCATTGCCGATATCGGCTTGGCCGATTGGGGCCGTAAAGAAATCAAAATCGCGGAGACCGAAATGCCTGGCCTGATGGCCATCCGCCAAGAGTTTGCGCCCGTGCAGGCCTTGAAGGGCGCGCGCATCACCGGCTCATTGCACATGACCATTCAAACGGCCGTGTTGATCGAGACCTTGCAAGCCTTGGGCGCCGATGTGCGTTGGGCTTCTTGCAATATCTTCTCCACACAAGACCACGCCGCAGCCGCGATTGCCGCAGCCGGCACGCCCGTGTTTGCCATCAAGGGCGAAAGCCTGGCCGACTACTGGGACTACACCCACCGCATCTTTGACTTTGGCGCACAAGGCACCGAAGGCGAAGGCCCCAACATGATCTTGGACGACGGCGGCGATGCCACTTTGCTCATGCACCTGGGCAAGCGCGCTGAAACCGACGCGTCTTTGATCGCCAACCCCACCAGCGAAGAAGAAGTGTGCTTGTTCAACGCCATCAAAGCCAAGCTGGCCGTGGACCCGACCTGGTACAGCCGCAAGGGCGCGCACATCATTGGCGTGACCGAAGA